>CAZVAO010000027.1:0-21485 GCA_964625175.1 uncultured Clostridiaceae bacterium | reverse complement strand
GATAGGGGACAAGGAATCAGGGATCAGATCATGGTGGACAAACGGTGTTTGCCATCAAAGTTTAACCACTCATTATCCTAGATTTCCGAGCTTAGCAACGAATCCACCAAAACAAGACCTAATCCGTAAGGCTTTCTTCGTGTCCTTTGTGTTCTTTGTGGTTTAAAAAATCTGTAAACCAAGCTAGCAACAAAGTGGTTAAACCATGGTTGAACAATAGTTAAATCATAGTATAAGGAGGCTCGCTCTGCGTGCCTTTTTTGTGTTAAAACCATTGGGAGGGTTAGCCTCTTAAACTATTCCGCCTTTCCTCTTTGCACAAGACACCAATTTGAGATCAGGGCTATACTTAAATAACCTTTTTGCCTTTCAGCCTTTAAACTTTTTAACCTTTTAACCTAAATTAGTTGGTCGGGGGTGGTATCTAATTATGTTTAACTACAGATTACAATCGTTTAATAATAATAGAAGTCCTAGGAGGAACTCGAAATTTTCCCCTTCCACCAATCTGAGATTAGGAATTATACATCAGCCACAAATTCCCCTTTTTAACTTTCCACCATTCAGCCATCGTCACTGACCAAGAAATGAATAAAAAACCCAGCAAAACATTTGCGTTCTGCTGGATTTTTCTGTTTTAAATTGTGATGTGTTGTTTAATTACAATACACACATTTCCCGTTGACGTAGGTTTTTTCGATGTGACTGTAGATCGAATACGGATCGCCATCCCAGATAGTGAAGTCGGCGTCTTTACCCGCTTCAAGGCTGCCAATTCGATCATCTAAACCGAGCATCTCAGCAGCCCATAGTGTATAAGCTTTGAGAGCGCCTGCTTTAGTCATCCCTTCAGAATGGGCTAAAGCGATGGCAATCGATACGAATTGAATCGGATAGAAGGGGTGATCAGAGATCAAGGAGAACTTGACTCCAGCACGCTCTAATACCCCAGCAGAGCCAAAGGATACTGCTTGGGTCTCAATCTTAGCACGATGCCAGAAGGAGGGACCAAAGTTTACTTTGATACCTTTTTCGGCAAGAAAATCGGCAATAATGGCACCGTCTGTGCCATGTTCAATCTGTACATCGACATTGAACTCTTCGCCGATCCGCACAGCTGTGACAATATCATCCGCACGATGAGCGTGAATCCTCATAGGAACTTCGCCCTTGAGAACAGCAAGTAGCGGTTCTTTGCGAAAGTCTACCGGCACCTTACCTTCAGCGCGTTTTGCCATATAAATTTGGGCTTCTAATAAGGCATTACGAATGGCAGCCACAGTCCCCATGCGGGTTGACGGGAAGACTTTTTTCTCTATGCCATAGAAGCGCTTCGGATTTTCGCCCAAAGCAGCTTTCATGCCGTTATACTCAAGGAGAGTCATTTCGTTAAGATTTGCTCCAGCAGTCTTAATGACACACATTTGGCCACCAATCGCATTGCCTGAACCAGGTGTGACCTGAACCGTTGTCACACCGCCCATACGAGCATCTGCAAAGCTGCTGTGTTCAATATTGATGGCGTCAATGGCTCGCACGAAAGGAGTAATGGGATTTGTACCCTCATTGCCGTCAGCGCTAGAGCCGCCTTCGCCTTCGCCCCAAAGTCCGACATGAGTGTGGGTATCGATAAATCCAGGAACAATCGTTTTCCCCTGACAGTCGATGACTTCTGTGCCTGCAGGAATGGCGATATTGGAACCGACTGCAACGATTTTTGTGCCATCGAAGAGCAGTGTGCCATTTTCAATCAGCGGGCTGCTAGCAGGAAGAATGTTGGCGTTAATTAATGCTTTCATTATTTGACCTCCTCTGCTTGATAGACTAATTTTCCATCAATAAATGTATAGAGACAGTGGGTGAGAGGCTCAAATGGATCACCGCTCCAGATGACAATATCCGCATCTTTACCGATTTCTAAGCTGCCAATACGATCCTCAACACCGATGACTTTGGCAGGATTAATGGTAACCGCTTCCCAAGCTTGATCGCAGGTTAGGCCTTCACGCACGGCTAAGCCGGCTGCGATTCGGTAATAATGTTGGGGAACAATATTGTGATCCGTAATTAAGGTTACTTTGCCACCCGCCGCAACAATGACCGCCGGCGTGGTTGGTGAAATATCTTTGGTTTCCACTTTGGCTCTTTGCCAGAGCGATGGACCAACATTAGCCCAGATATCATTTTCAGCGAGTACAGCCGCTACTTTGTGACCTTCTGTACAATGCTCAATCGTGATTTCAATGTTGAACTCTTTACCGACCCTAATCGCTGTCAAAATATCATCGGCGCGATGGGCGTGGATTCTCAACGGAATCTCTTTACGAATGACCATGGCTAACGCATCCATCTTATAATCATAGGGCTGTTCTTTACCACTCTGTAGATTATCATTGTAGAGGGTCGCAAGGTGAAGGCTCTCACGGAGGAGGGCGGCACTACCCATTCTGGTTTTGGGCATCTTACCTTGAGTCCCGTAGAAGCGTTTAGGGTTCTCCCCTAAAGCGGCTTTCATACCCGAGGGATTCTTAATCACCATGTCATCAACGATGGTTCCCGCAGTTTTCATGGCGATCATCAATCCACCGATAATGTTGCCAGATCCAGGCATTGTTTGAACAGTGGTTACGCCACCACGGCGGGCATCCCAAAAGCCGATATCTTGGGGATTCACAGCATCAATAATTCGCAAACCTGGATTCACAGGGTTTGTCATTTCGTTGATGTCGTCACCTTCCCAGCCGAGACCTTCTTCCCAGGCACCAACATGAGAGTGAGGATCCACTAAACCTGGTGTTACCACACAATTGGCAGCATCAATAATTGAGGCGCCTTCAGGAATTTTAAGATCTTGTCCAATAGCGACAATTTTACCCTGATCACAGAGGACCGTGCAGTTTTCATGGTCGCCGTTCGTTACAGTTTTTACATAACCGTTTATTATTGCTAACAAAGTACAACCTCCTTTGCATTTTCATGTATTTTACTCTTTAATCGTTAATTTCCAAAATAAAAGTGGCTAGGCCACTTTTATTTTATGTAATTTTGCTGTTAATTACTGCAACAAATCTGCAATTACTGCTTCCGCATCGAGTTCTTTACCTGTCCCGAGCAGTACTTTATCTAACCAAGGGACTAGGGCGCCGTGCTTAATATAATGCTCTACAACATAGTCAAATGCAGCGCGATCGCTGGTCAAAGAACCAATTTCTCTTTGGAGGTGGTGGTTAATCTGACTAGCAACAAAATCTGCTAAAACATAGTTCTGCCAATAGACCGGGTAGCTCACATACCAACCATTAGATGCCCAGCGTGCGGTAGAATCGAACGTGCAGTGTAAGACGTCCTGTTCAATTTTTGCCATTAACTCATCGAGGTCCTGATCGAGGTCTTGGTAGGCCTGATACTCAAATAGACAATAGGCGGTGCGCTGGCGGATATAATGGAACTTGGGTCCAACCGCGCTTTCTAAAGCTTTTTGAGCGGTTGCTTCATCCAGACCATAGAAATCCGTTAACCAACTCTTGTCTGAGGAAATATAGCCAAACAATTCTGCCATCCCCTCATTGAATATGGATGACTCGCGTCGTAAGATGTAGTGGTCAATTTCCTTTAATGCCGAATGAAGCGCGTGGCCTAATTCATGGAAATGGGTGCGGTAATAGGTGTAGCCATCGTCTGGATTAGCCAAGATTTTAATCTTATCGCGTTCAAGTCCCATCGTGAGTCCGTTATAGGGGATATCCACAAAAACAGGTTCAATGCCGTAGTCATCAATGCTGAAGCCCATATGCTGTGCCCATTGCTCTAATGATGCATTCAAACGGTCTTTAGGGAAGTATGCCTTAGGAATGCCACCTTGCTGTTCCAAGATGTATTGAACATCCCAGGGTTCAATGGTCTCAATACCTAATTTTTCAGCGCCTTTTTCGATCAACTCTTTATAAAAATCTTGGGTCGCAGTGGTTAATTCAGTTAATAGGGTTTCGACCCGTTCGCGTGACATTTGACCATTTTTCTCAAGCCGCAAATCGACATAGGTTTCAAAACCTAATTCTTGCGCTGCTTTATTACGCAGACGGAAAAGCTTCAACATTTCTTTAGAGACAATACGATTTAATTCATTGTGTGAGCGCCAAGCTGCTTCACGCGCTTTTTTATCTGGGTTAGCCCGCACAATTGCCCGCACTTCGCCCAGTGATATCCGTTTTCCGCCAACTAAGTAGCCATGACTCATCACTTGATAAGCTACTTTTTGCTGGAGCTCAACGATCTCAGGTTTTGATTCTACTTTAGCTAAAAGTAGGGAATCCGACCAAACATCCAGCCGACGTGATAAGATGGGATCTTTTACTTGGCCTTGCCAGAAAGCGATTTGATCATGCAATTCTGGGTCGAGCATAATCTTGGAAAGCTCCTGGGCTAATTCCAAGATCTCAGGATTGTTCTGTTTATCGATATAGCGTTGAAAGTTTAGGGTGCTAACTTTGTTTTGGAGCCTTTCAAGCTTCATTTCTAATTCATTAAGATAAATCAGCAGTTCATGCTCTGTGTCAATGAATTTAGTGGTTTTCACCGTAAATGACCTACTGCCTTGTGCGCCATTCCGTGATGGCATGATCAAGTCGTTTTAAACACTCTTTAACGGTGTCAATGGTGCAACCGAGATTGAAGCGCATGAATGTTTCTCCACCCTCGCCAAAGGCATAGCCATAGTCCGTTGCCACCTTAACCTCGTTTACCATGAAGCTGGCGAGTTCTTTCGGACCCATGTTTAATTTGGCAAAATCCACCCACATTAAGTAGGTGCCTTCCATATCCATCACCGTTAATTCTGGGAGATGGTCTGCGACATATGCTTTGAAATAGTTGTAATTGTTCTCAATATGAGCATTGACTTCTTCAACGTAATCGGCACCATGTTCATAGGCAGCTTGAAGAGCAGTTAAGCCTAAGATTGTTGGTGAATTGTAGCCAGCGGATTGGGTTAATAAGAAGCGCTCACGTAATTGATCGTTAGGAATAATAACGATAGAGGATTTAAGGCCTGCTACGTTAAATGTTTTGCTGGGTGCAATAAAGGTGATGGTATTTTGTTCGTATTTTTCACCCAGTGCCGCAAGCATCGTATGTTTATGTCCCGATAGCACTAAGTCGCTGTGGATGTCATCTGAGATGACAACGGCACCATTATCGATGATGATATCCGCATAACGCTTTAATTCTTCTGCTGTCCATACCCTTGCAACCGGATTATGGGGATTGCATAAGATCGAGGCACGAATGCGTGGTACATTTCCCCCAAAACCTGGAACGACTTTAAATAAGTCGGCCAATTGCTCAAAGTCCATTTCATAGGTGTTGCCAACCCGTTTAAGAGGATTCTCCAACAGACTGGTTCCAGTCAACTTAACAGTGCGTTTAAAGGGATAGTATACAGGGTTTTGAATGATGACTTCATCGCCCATATCAGTTAACGAGCGCGTGGCTATGATACAGCCAGATACAACACCGTTAGTAAAACCTATCCACTCTGGCTTGACGTCCCAATCATACAGCTTCTTCATGTGATTAACGATCACTTGAACTAGGTCTGCCCCGGGTCGGGTGTAACCAAAAATGGGATGCTCTAAGCGTTTCTTTAAGGCATCAATGATTTCGTCAGGCACCCTGAAATCAGTGTCAGCCACCCACATTGGTAAAACATCAGGGCGACCAAAATTATCAGCAACTAGATCCCATTTTGCACTATTCGTTCCATATCGATCGATATGTTCATTAAAATCGTAACGCATATTCACATTACCTCCAAATAAATATTTAACATAATCTTATTCTGCAATAAATGGTGTTTCCCTGCATAAATCTACAAACTTACTTGAGCTTTTGCTTTTATCACCTGATTTCGCTGAAACCCTCCCCATATGTGGCAAAAACGGGTGTGGTAATCGTTTTTGATAACAGGAATCATATGTCATTAGAGAGTTTATGAAATCGAATGAAAGGGGTTGTAAACAAAAAAATCCTCTAAATGAATAGAGGATTTTGTGGGTGTAATCTTAGCTGATGCCTAATTGGCTTTCATTTTTGCTAATTAAGGATGCTAGCTTTTCTAAAGATGCGGTATCGCCAATGACATAGATGTGGTCGTGTTCTTTGAATTTGAAGTCGCCACCAGGGGCAATAATCCGTGAACCATCCCGTCCAATAGCAACGATAGTCACATTGTAAAGATTGCGGAAGTTCGATTTCGCAATTTCAATACCCACAAGATCAGGCGGAATAATAATCTCTAACATCGAGAAGTCTGGAGCTAATTCAAGGAAATCCATAATGGTGGAAGCGTTGAGGTTGTGTGCGAGTCGGATCGCCATATCGCGCTCTGGGAAAACGATGCTGGATGCACCCATCATGGAGAGAATTTCCGCATGAAGCGAGTGTAGGGCCCGACAAATAATTCGTTCAGTTCCTAATTTTTTTAATTTAAATGTCGTCAGAATATTAGGCTCAAGGGAGCCAATAGCAACAATTGCGGCATCAAAATTATGCAGATCTAACCCTTTGAGAACCATCTCATCCGTTGCATCCGCAACAAAGGCATGCGTGACATAAGGCGCTGCCTGGTTGACAATAGCCTCATCATTATCAATTGCTACGACTTCATGGCCGAGCTCTGTCAAGCGAGTTGCCAAAGTTGTGCCAAAACGGCCTAAACCAAATATGGCAAATTGTTTCATGTTTTTGCGATCATTTTTACGAGGAGTCATATCTATCACCTATCATTAAATACTTTCTATATCATAACAGATTATTGGTGGTAATGGTAGGGGGGCAAAAGCAAAGCTTTCAATGAAGCTACTTTGCAATGAAATGTGCTGAAGCTTCGTATCATACATCAGGTGTTTCATTCCACGTTCGTGGTAGTTTATTTATACGATTACAGATCGACTAAACAGGTCGATAACGTTTATTCTACAAGGGCTTTGTAAAAATAACATCACTGGAGTTCACAGGCTCTTGTGAAGAATGCACGTTAGCTTATAATTGTGAATGCTCTGTAAGCGTGATATTTACATATCACATCACAGGATGATTCATCTGAGCCACTACCCTTAAAAATAGTACGCTTAAAAAAAGATGCAACGGCGGTGTCTCTACCGTTGCATCGCTAGGTCTATAGGGCTTACTTTGAATATACTTCCTGACCATCAATGAAGACTTTGATTGGGCTGGAGGCGATTTCGAAAGGACATCCATCATGAATCACAATATCAGCATCTTTGCCAACTTCAAGGCTTCCTACTCGGTCGGCTATACCTGCAATCTCTGCAGCATTAATCGTAATCGCTGCTAGAGCCGCCATCTTGTCTAACCCGGCTTCTGCAGCTAAGCCAGCCATTAGCGGTAATTCAGCCAATGGGGTTACCGGAGAGTCCGTACAAATAGCAATTTTCACACCAGCTTGTTGCAATACAGCAGGTGTTTGGAAAGATTTCTCTTTCAATTCAAATTTGCTGCGATGACCGAAACTGGGTCCAACGATGCAGGGAACGCCTTCTTCAGCGAGCTCTGGCGCAATGAGATGTCCCTCAGTGGCATGATCCAGCGTGATTAATACGTTAAACTCTTTGGCAATGCGCAGAGCAGTAAACATGTCATCTGCTCGATGGGCATGTGCTTTAAGTGGGATTTCACGCTTCAATACAGGAATTAGAGCTTCCGCACGGTCATCGTAGGTGGGTTGTTTGGCAATATCTGTACCAGCAGCTTCTTTCTTCTGAAGATACTGTTGAGCTTTTGCTAATGCTTCACGCATAACAGCAGCCGTTCCCATTCGCGTTGAAGGGATTTTATTTTTGCTGTTATAGACGCGTTTTGGGTTCTCGCCAAAAGCACATTTCATAGCGACAGGATCTTTGAATACCATGTGGTCTACGCATTGACCAACTGTTTTCATAGCGACAAAGGTACCACCGATGACATTGGCACTGCCAGGACCAGTAACGGCCGTTGTCACGCCAGCTTCACGGGCCTCACGAACCGTAATATCCAGTGGATTGATCCCATCAATCCCTCTAACTTGTGCGGTATTAGGATCTGTTTTTTCATTAACATCACTGCCTTCAAAACCAATACTGCTTTCAATCATGCCTAAATGGCAGTGGGCATCGATAAAGCCAGGTGTGACGATGTGGCCTTGAGCATCAATTTTTTGACAATTGCAATTTTCGGAACAGGGATTGTCCCTCATATCACCGAGATCAGTGATTTTACCATCAGCAAATGTGATATAACCATTTTCAATGACTTTGTCAGTCATCGTGTAAATTTTAGCATTGTAGATGCAAATCATATTAAAATACCTTCTTCCTCTAGTGAATATCTTTCTGAACCGTCAATAAACACTTTCCAAGCTTGACCGCTAGTGGTGAATGGATGGCCGTTGAAAATTGAGAAGTCGGCATCTTTACCAACCTCCAGACTGCCAATACGTGCATCTAATTCCAGTATTTCAGCGGCGTTGATCGTGATAGCCCTAAGTGCGGCCGCTTCCGTCATACCCGCTTTTACTGCTAATCCAGCTAAGATGGGAAGGTATTGCAAGGGGGTAACGCTTGCATCGGTTGTAAGAGCGACTTTAACGCCTGCTCGATCTAAAATGCCCGGGGTAGCAAACGTCTTATTGATCAATTCAAATTTGCTACGGTGCCCGAAACTGGGACCAACGATGCAGGGAACACCCGCTTCCAACAAGTCATCAACCATAAGATGACCTTCAGTCGCATGTTCAATGGTTGCTCTCACATTGAATTCTTTGCAGATTCGTAAAATAGTATAGATATCATCAGCACGATGGGCGTGCGCTTTTAAAGGGATCTCGCGTTTAATAACGGGAATCATGGCCTCAAGTTTCATATCAAACTTGGGTAATTTGCTCATATCATCGCCGGCCGCTTCTTTTTTAGCCAGATATTGCACGGTTTTGCTGAGATAGTTGCGCATCACAGCAGCGGTACCCATACGGGTTGAGGGGAGTTTGCCTTTGCCGTTGTAGACGCGTTTGGGGTTCTCACCGAATGCACATTTCATAGCGAGAGGTGCTTTAATCACCATCTTGTCGATGCGGTGGCCCCAAGTTTTGAGAACACAGTACTGACCGCCAATGACATTCCCACTGCCGGGTCCTGATGCAGCCGTTGTGACCCCTGCACTACGTGCTTCTTGGAAGGTAACATCCATTGGGTTGATCCCATCAATGGCACGAACATGCGGTGTTGCAGGATCGGTACACTCGTTACCATCGCGCCCCTCAAAACCAATGGCTGATTCAGTCATGCCGAGGTGCGTGTGAGCATCTATAAAACCGGGGAAAAGCTTGCGCCCTTCCGCATCAATGGTGCAGGTGGCATCTGAGCCTGGATAAGCACCAGCGCCAACCGCTGTGATTTTACCATTTTCATAGGCCAAGTATCCATTTTCAATGACTTCATAGCCAGTGTATATTTGAGCGTTTTTAATTAATTTCATTATGAGCCTCCTAACGAGAATAAACGATTTTACCATCAATAATGGTCTTGTAGACTTTACCTTTAGTGTGGAAAGGATGTTCGTCAAAAATAACGATATCTGCATCTTTGCCAACTTCTAAAGAGCCTACCCGATCGGCAACGCCAATGATTTCAGCAGCGTTAATTGTGATTGCCTTGAATGCCTCTTTTTCGCACATGCCATGCTTGACCGCCATACCAGCCAATAGGGGCAAGCGATGCAGTGGTGTCACTTGGGCATCCGTTGTAATAGCAACTTTAACCCCGGCTTTGCTGAGAATGGCGGGTGTTTCAAAGGTGAGATTCTGTAGTTCGTATTTGCTACGATGACCGAAGCTTGGTCCGACAATACAAGGGACATTGGCTTCAACTAAATCATCAACAATTAGATGACCCTCTGTGGCATGGTCCAATGTGATGAGCAGATCGAACTCTTTGGCGATTCGTAAAGCTGTGAACATGTCATCTGCACGATGGGCATGGGCTTTAAGGGGAATCTCTTTTTTCATAACTGGAATCATCGCTTCAAGTTTGGCATCAAAATCAGGTTTTTTAGCCACATCATCACCTGCTTCTTCCAGTTTGCGCATATATTCCTGAGTTTTAAAGAGTGTTTCACGGAAAAGAGCAGCAACGCCCATGCGCGTCATCGGCATTTTACCTTTGGCGTTGTAGCAGCCTTTAGGGTTCTCGCCAAAGGCGCATTTCATAGCCATCGGATCTTTAATAATAAGGTCTTCGACGCGTTTAGCAGGAGCGGTCTTTAGGACAACAAAAGTGCCGCCAATTACATTGGCACTACCAGGTCCAGCAGCGGCAGTTGTAACACCTGCAGCGCAAGCTTCCGCAAAAGTGATATCCATGGGGTTAATCGCATCAATAGCACGCAAGTGTGGCGTGATTGGATCTGTGGCTTCATTACCATCAGCGCCTTCAAAACCAATAGCACTCTCCCAAAGACCTAGGTGGCTATGGGCTTCAACAAAACCGGGTGTTACAAGGCGACCTTCGGCATCGATGATCGTACAGTTCGCTTCATCAACGACAATTTTAGTCCCAATGGCTTTGATTTTGCCTTTGTCGACCAGTATTGAGCCGTTTTCAATTTCTTCTCCCACCATAGGCATGATGAGAGCATTTTTAATTAAAAGCATATATAATCCTCCTTTTTAAAATACTAACCACTAAAACTTCAACAAAACTAGATAATCCCCTGCTTATTCTTATGATATAATGATAATAATATTATTATTTTTATGATATGATTATAAATAATTAACAGGTTGAGAAATGAGGGGTTTTATGAAATTATGTGCTGATTTGCATGTCCATACGAGTGAATCGGATGGAATACTATCCCCCAGAGAAGTGGTAATTAAAGCGGTTGCAGCAGGCTTGAGTACATTAGCAATTACCGATCATGATAGCGTTAATGGAATTACCGCAGCAAAAATTGCTGCCAGCCAGTACAATATCGAAGTGATACCGGGTATTGAGCTATCCTGTCTCGATGATGATCAAGAAATTCATGTATTAGGCTATTTTATCGATATTAGCAATCGCGACTTGCGTGAAGAAGCAAATTATATAGCCACAGCTCGACGTGAAAGAGCCGAGAAAATTGTCAAGAAGCTCAATAAGCTGGGCGTACATATTTCTTATGACCAGGTCAAGCAACTCGCTGTCGGAGGTGTCATTGGACGACCGCATATTGCGAAAGCCATGATTAATGGGGGGTACATTGAGAAAATTCAAGAAGCGTTTACAGAGCGCTATATAGACAGGGGCGGACAGGCTTACGTCGAACGGTATAAGCTTTCAGTCGAAAGAGCGATTCAGTTGATTCACAATGCTGGTGGTGTAGCCGTGATTGCTCATCCAGGGCTCTGTAACAATGCACTCGGTTTGCAGGAAGAAAAACTGAAGGCCTATATTACCTATGGGATTGATGGCATCGAAGTATTCCATAGCGCACACAATCAGGAGCAAAGGGATTGTTTATTGAAATGGACCAAAGCACATAACTTGTTGGTTACTGGCGGTTCTGATTACCATGGGGGAAATGTCCATGAGGGATCTGAATTAGGGAAAATCTGTTTAGACGATCAATATGTCAAGTTGTTAAAGCAAAAAGCGATAATGGCGAAGTTTTAAAGCTAAATACACGAAAGAAAGGAGTTGTAATAATGGATGCAGTAATGATTTTATTAGTTCAGAAGAGGAATTCTGATGCCCCTGCGCTACAGAGCGTTTTAACCGAATATGGCTGTTTTATTCGTGCACGATTAGGTATTCACGAAGCTGGTGATAATTGCTCAGATGATGGTCTGGTTATCCTACACGTTTCCGGAACAGCAGATGAAGTACATGCTTTAGAAGTGGCGATTAATGCAGTTGAACATGTACGTGTAAAAACAGTCGCATTATCATTCTAAGTCTTTCTGAAATGAGGATAGTATCCTGCCCAGGTAGGATACTATTTTTGCTAAAATAAGGCAGGAAACACGCTGCAGATGGTGAATAAACATAATAGTAATTACCCGAATAAATATATAGGTGGAGATGACATGAAAGAAATCTTATCCCTTAAAGAACAGATTGGCATACGCAATAGTTGGTTAACGGAACGATTGAGTGTGCTTTTGCCAGCCTTAATGAGAGAAACAGAGATTGACCTGTGGCTAATTGTTGCTCGGGAATATAATGATGATCCTATTTTGCAGAGCATGCTCCCATTGCCGATGGTTACCGGTGATGAAGGGTATATTTCTCCTACAACAAAGGATTGGTTGTTTATTGTACATCATTTGCAAGAGGATGGAAACGTTCGCTCAATCCTGCTTAATGGACCCGGTATTGGTGATGTTGGCAGTTACCAAGTGGTCAATCCCCAAGATGGACAAGATGAGTGGCAGGCCTTAAATATGATTTTAGGTGAAATAAAACCTCAAAAAATCGGACTCAATTATTCAAATAATTACGCACACGTCGATGGACTTTCTTTAACGGCCTATCAGCTCTTGGAAGACCATATTGATGCGGATTTATTTTATCGTCAAGTTAGTGCTGAAACATTAGGAATACGCTGGCTTTCGGAACGGATCCCGGCCGAATTAACCGCTTATCGTGATATTGTCGCAATCAATCAACAGGTTATTGCGGAGGCTTATACACGCCAAGTGATCACGCCCAGTCAAACCGATGTTCAAGATGTTTCATGGTGGATTCGCCAACGCTTTAACGAACTTGGTCTAAATGCCTGGTTTATGCCCATGGTTAGTATTCTACGCAAAGGGCAAAATAAGATGCGTAAGGGAATTATTTTGCCAGGGGATGTCTTGCACTGTGATGTTGGGGTGCGTTACCTAGGGCTCTTATCTGATATCCAACAACTAGCCTATGTCTTGCGAGATGGTGAGCGTGCGGCTCCTGGCGGACTCCAAGGGGGCTTGCATATGAGCAATATCATGCAGGATATTCATTTCCAGCAGATGCGACTAGGCCGAACTGGCAATGAAGTTTTGGCTGGAATTCACGCAGAAGCCAATCAGCGAGGGATTCGTGGACGTGTTTGGACCCATCCCATTGGCTATCATGGTCATGGCGCAGGCCCCTTAATTGGCAAATTCAATCAGCAGGAATCTGTCGCAGGGCGGGGAGCGTTTAAACTATTCCCTAATACCTGTTATGCCATGGAACTTTGCACCTATTACAATGTGCCAGAGTGGGACGGTCAAGAGATTGCTTTTGGTCTAGAGGAGACGATTGTATTCACGGATCAAGCTAGCTATCTGCGACCACGTCAAACGGAATACCACTTGATCTAACAGAAGGAGGGTTAACATGGAGAAAGTTGTTCCAATTATTAATGATAAAGATATGAAGAAGTATGTACAGATATGCAAATTGGCGTACCCTACTTTTTCACTCACCGTCGAAGAACTGTTCGAGCGATTTCAGCGAACAAATAATGAGGACAAAAATTCGTATTATTATGTGCATAAAGATGGAGAGAAAGTAAAGGGCGGTATGCGTCTGATTAATTACGAGATGAATTATCGCGGTCAATTTATTGATGTAGGTGGCGTTGGGATGGTAGCGGTTGATCTTTTGGCTAAGAAACAGGGGATCGCACGCTCGATGATGACATTTTTCTTAAATCGCTGCCATGATAAAGGCCAGATGTGGGCGATTCTCTATCCATTTAGACCCGATTTTTATTACAAAATGGGATTTGGCTATGGCCCATTAAGCAGGCGCTATTCATTTAGCCCTGCCAGTCTTCCTTACACCAAAAAGCGTGATGGCTGGTGCTATTTGAACGGAGATGATCTCCCCTTAATTGCGGATTGTTATCGCCGTTATGCAGAAAAGCAACATGGATATTGTTTACGCAGTCGTTATGAATTGAATACCTTAAAACGCCGTATCGAGAAAGATGGGGTTGTTGTAGGGTATATGAAGCAAGGCTACCTTGATGGCTATATTTACTTTGAGCGAAAAGCAATCGATCCCGCCAACTTTTTAAGGCATGCGCTTTTTATTAAAGAGTGGATTAATGATACCCCCGAAGCATTTCAGGTATTATCGAACTTTCTGCACGTTCAAGCAGATCAGTACGAAGTGGTGGAATTTGAAACCCAGCAAGAGGGTTTCGAATTTGTGCTCCATGATATTCGCCATTCAGAGCGTTACTTATCACCAAGAATCAGTCATGAGAATCATCGGAGTGGGTATGGATTGATGTATCGGCTGGTAGATTTGCCGGCTTGGTTTAATTATCTGGCACGAGAAAGTTCATTTGCAGTTGATGATTTAGCAATGGCTTTGCAGGTGACGGATAGTTTCATCCCTACGAATCAACAAGTTTATCATTTAGAGCTAAAGAATGGGCTGTTAAGTGTTGGGAAAGTGTCGGACAAAGCGATCACAGTAGCGATTGATATTGCTGAATTGTCATCGCTAATGATCGGAAGTGTAAAGTTTGAGACCCTGTATCAGCTGGGTAAAGTGCAGTGTGATTTGCATGATGTGGCGACGCTTGCTGCCTTTTTTGAAAGTCCATCCCCGCAATGTATTACTGAGTTTTAGGCAAAACCTGATCTATTAAGGAGTAAAATATGATCTATCTCGCGAGTGGTATTGTGATACTTGTTGCTTTGATGTGGTATTTGGATAAGAAGGGATTGACAAGAGTAAAGATGATTTTCTCAATTGCGATCGTTGTCGTTATCGCTGGATATATGGGATATGTTGTTTTAGTACCGCCAGCTGTGACCATTGAGAACGGAAATATGGTGATTACGGGTAGCTACGGTGTTGAGATTCCCTTATCTGAAATAACTTCTGTAGAGCTCACATCCGAAATTCCCAAAATTGAGCTGCGCTCAAACGGTATTGATGCCTTTGGTTATGCCTTAATCGGCAAATTCCGTTTAGCAGAGTGGGGGAACGGTCGACTCTTTATGCAGCAGAAGACAGGACCCTTCGTTGTGGTGAAATATCATGATACCTTCAGCATCATTAACTATCGAGATCAGCAACGGTCGCAGGAGACCTATGATTTACTATACTCAGCCTGGTCCAAATAAAGAATTTCACAAATGGGAGATCTCTGCGTCACTTAGATGTTTACTTATTCGACGTACTTGCTGTAGACCATCATTGCATAAACAGGCTCGTGGCTTAATCTCTCCACAACTCTGAAATCCTTTAGAATTGATTGATTGAAAACGGCAGACCGCTTAAGCGGTCTGCTGTTTTGGTGTTATATATAGGGGAGTGTGCAGCCGTAGATTAGCTAAATCTTAAAAAATTCCCTGACAAATTTAGTGATCTGAGCAAGCTCGGATTGGACATCCTGATGTGGCCGCGGGCCATACAATTTGCTAGGGTGTTTACAGAAACAAAAAACCGCCCTTTTCAGAGCGGTTTAAAAAGTTTTGTGAGCATATCATGTACTCCTTTTACAATCGTTCAACAACTGTTCAACTATCGTTTAACTATCGTTCAACCATCGTTCAACTATCGTTCAACCATCATTAATCTAGCAATATTTATTGAACCAGTTGAGAATCGCATCAAGACGCACGAGCCGGTTAGCAGGTGATCCTGTACGAGACAAATTATGGTTTTCACCATGGAAAATCATCATTTCAGTGATGTTGCCTAGGCGCTTTAATGCGACGTAGAATTGCTCAGCTTGTTCCAATGGACAACGCAAATCTTGATCACTATGGATAAAGAGTAAAGGTGTGTGGACATTCGGAGCATAGCGGATTGGAGAGCGTTCTAAGATAAAATCTTCCTGATCCCATAAATCAGCTCCGCCCATTCCAAAGCGATCACCGTTCCAACCATTATCAGCAATACCGTACTTCGTGTAAAGATTACTCATGGAACGTTGTGTGACAGCAGCTGAGAAATAATCACAATGGCCAATGAGCCAGTTCGTGAAGTAACCGCCCTGGCTACCGCCGGTGACGCCGAAATGCATTTCGTCAACCCAATCCAGTTGGCGCACTTGGTCGGCCATGAATTGGAGGTCGCGGGCATCACAACCACACCAATCCCCAACCACAGCTCTAGAAAATGCTTCTCCATAACCTAGGCTACCCCGTGGATTGGCATAGAAAACCGCATAGCCATTACCAGCTAGAATCTGGAATTCGTGGAAGAAGATATTGCCATATGTGGAGTGGGGGCCACCGTGGATTTCCATAATTGTTTTATGCTTTGCACCATCAACATAATTGATGGGCTTGATGAGCCAGCCTTCGAGGGTTACCCCTTCAGGACTTGCAAAATGGATCGGTTCTGGCCAGCCAATATATTTATCAGCAAATAGTTCGACATTGAGATAAGTGATTCGTTCGATTTCCTCTTGATTACCAACCCAAATATCACAAGGCGTGGTCGGATCAGCCAGATTTAGGGCAATGCAATCTCCTTTTAAATCATAGGAGGTGATGACCATCTGTCCTTCACCAAAAACGCGGGCGAACTGACCTGTAGTGAGGTCAAGTGATTCGAGGTAGCAGTTGCCTCCTATGGTTGCAATGAAGTATAGGGTGCGGCTGTCTGCAGAAACGGTGACACCATTTTTACCACGTTCAGAACTGACATCATTGCCAACGCTCTTCCCAATATAGTGGGGGTATTCGGCTGTTAGATTACGAACTGTATGCGCCTTTCGATCAATCTCCCAAATTTGAGGGTAGCCACCTGGATAGGGATGGACATCGTTGCCTTTACAAAGAAGGCGACCATCTGGCAAAAATAGGGGCTCACTAAAACGTCCAGTATGGGGGGTTACGCAGGTCAGGATTCTAGTGGCAATTTCCAACAACCAGATATCGAACTTTAAGTCCTGCTCATCGGTCGTACGGTTGGCACTAAAAGCAATGTATTTACCACAAGGGGAAACAACAGGAGCTCCGGCACCCAATTCATCACTGGTTAATTGTTCATTGGCCAGATCACAGATGCGAATGCTGTATAATTGTTTTGGGATGTGGCTGAGGTAGCCTGTTCCGTTAAATTTATAGCGCAACTTGGTGATATGCGTTACTTTAGCTTGTTTAGGGAAGGGGTTTTCTTTTTCATACTCGGTCGCCAAGTAATATATAGTTTTACTGTCGGGGGACCAAGCAAATGAGTCAACTCCAGCTGGTGCATGGGTTAATTGGCGCGCTTCACCTGTACCAAATTGCGTCAGCCATATTTGGTTTTTGCCACTGCGATTGGAAAGGAAAGCAACAGCTTGGTCATTCGGTGACCAAAGTGGATTGCGATTATTGGTGAGAGCTTGTCCGCTACCAGTTGTGAATTCGCTACTCTTCTCTCCATCCCAAAGCCAGATGTTGGTGACGTATTTGTTTTCGTCTGCGTTAACATCCGTAACTTCATATAGGAGTTTGGAACCATTGTTAGATAGGACCGGGTTACCCGTCCAATGCATTGCAAGTAAGTCGTTATTGCTAAAAGCGTGTTTATTCATAATCATCCTCCTTCGAGATATAGTAGTATTCGGTACATAATCATAAATTCCTTCAAAGGCATTGTCAATTAATCGCTTCACCATAAATTTACAAAACACTATTCGCCTTATGCTAAAGAACTGGTATAATAACAAAAGATTACGTGCTTAGAGGCGCGAAAATCGATCGTTGTAAGAAATGGTAGGTATGATTATGCATTATCGCGGGGTATTATTTGACTTAGACAACACACTATTTGATTTCACCGCAAATGCTCACGTTGCGTTGAGCGCTATCTGGGCAAAATTGCAGGGTTTAGCTGGCTTAGGCGATAATTATGAGCCATCATTCTGGAGGGCTTATCAGCGTAATAATGAGCGATTATGGCGTGAATATCGGGAAGGCAAACGAGCCTCTGAATCCATAAACACGAGTCGATTCATGTTGACGGCGAGCGATTTAGGATACGATATGTCTGAGCAACAAGGCGAGGAATTCGCAGCTTTGTTTCTTAGCACACTTTACAGTGGTACAATTATGATTGATCATGCTTTGGATCTACTCGCCTATTTACAACCTAAATACCAATTGGGTTTAATAACAAATGGATTTGCAGAAGGTCTGAGTCGGTTAGGGCCGATCGGAGTAGAGCCCTATATGGAAGTTGTGGTGTGTTCAGAAATTTTCGGTGCCCCTAAACCGGATATCGGGATATTTCATCATGCAGTGAATCAATTAGGGGGGCAGCCACACGAGTATGTCTACATTGGCGATAATTACGACGGAGATATAATCGGTGCTAAAAAAGCAGGGTTAGCTGCTATTTTCTTTAACATCGCGCATTACGACTACAGCAATGAGCCCATTCAACCGGATTATACAATTACCCAATTATTAGAGTTAAAAGATATCCTGTAACCCTTTTGATTATTTAAAACGAAAAGACAGAGAGCTCAGCTCTCTGTCTTTTGAATTAAAAAGTTACTATTTATTTGCTTCGAAAACGATACTAACCATCATTTCCATGCCCGTTTTTAGAGCCTCTTCATCAACGAAGAAGTTTGGGTTATGACCAGGATAGATCACTTCGCGGTCAGGTTTTGCACCGATTCCGAAGAATCCGCCAGGAACTTCCATAGCAAAGTAGGAGAAGTCTTCTCCACCCATTGACGGTGTTGTGTTGATGGTCATATGATCTTCACCAACGACGTTAAGAGCCGCGGCTTTGACAATATCGGAAGCGGAATCCGTGTTCAAGGTAGAGGAGTAACCATACATGTAGTTTACTTCACAGTTTGCACCCATTGCAGTACAAATGCCCTCTGTTACGGCCTGAATTCGTGCTTTAAGCGTCTCGCGCACTTCAGGGTCCAAACTGCGCACAGTTATTTGTAATTTTGCAGAGTCCGCAATGATATTGTTGACGGTGCCTGCGTGAAAACTGCCCACTGAAATGACGGCATTATCAAGAGGTGCGATATTGCGACTAACAATTGTTTGGAGGGCAACGACGACATGAGAGGCCACAACGACAGAGTCAACGGTCGTTTGCGGGTAGGCGCCATGGCCACCTTTACCGAAAATTGTAATATTGCAACGATCTGAGTTCGCTGAGCTATAACCATAATTAACTTTCACATGACCAGGAGTTGAGTCAGTGCCAACGTGGAGACCAAAGACCATGTCTACATCAGGGTTTTTTAAAGCCCCTGCTGCAACCATGCCTTTTGCGCCACCCGGTGGAGACTCTTCGGCAGGTTGGAATAAGAACTTAACCGTACCGGGAACTTCTTCTTTATGTTTACTCAGGATTTTAGCGACACCCATTAGGCCAGCTGTGTGCATATCATGACCGCAAGCATGCATAATACCTGCAACAGTAGATTTACCTTCCCACTCAACTTCTTCTTGCAGGGGAAGTGCATCCATGTCCGCACGCAAGGCAATTGTTTTACCCGGTTTGCCACCGCGCAAAATGCCTACTACAGCTGTGGAGTCAGGATACTTAACGATTTCAATGCCAGCTTCGTTTAAAACTTGCTCTACTAAAGCTGAAGTTTTGAATTCTTGATATGCAATCTCAGGATTCATGTGGATTTGGCGACGTAAAGCTTTAATCTCTGGATATAAAGCTTCTACTTCTTTCTTAATATCAAACATAGGGACACTCCTTCATAATTTTATACCTACTGTAGTTCGCTTTTATAACACATATTCCTGCTATAGAAGAAAAATTAATCAGGGTGGTACTTTGCGCTAGATGAGTAAATAGATGACGAAGTTTGTTGAAATTTTCGACTTCACAATCGATTCTTAGGGCAAAAACACGAAATATAAAATGGTATAGACTATTTAATGTTCGTGTTTATCTGATTTCAATGGGCTATATCGTGGTAATTAAGCAGTAATATAAATTAATGTTTGCAATAGGGCGAATGATAGTGTAATATGGTTATCTGTAAGAGTGTTATTTAATGGAGGTAAAAATTATGTCAGCAATAGTCGTATTAGGTACGCAGTGGGGAGACGAAGGAAAAGGTAAGATCACAGATTATATGGCTTCACGCGCACAGATCGTCGCACGATATCAAGGTGGTAACAATGCAGGACATACAATCGTCATTGGTGAAAAACGTCATGCGTTACATCTTGTGCCTTCAGGTATCTTTCATAATGATAAAATTTGCGTCATGGGGAATGGCATGGTCATAGACCCACGTGTGTTAAAGCAAGAATTAGAATATATTCAAGGTGAAGGGTATAGCACAACCAATTTAAAAATTAGCAATCGTGCCCATATTATTCTTCCCTATCACAATGTCCTCGATGAGTTACAGGAGAAAGCACGTGGCGATCGAGCAATCGGCACCACCAAAAAGGGGATTGGCCCAGCCTATACAGACAAGGCAATTCGTTGCGGTATTCGGGTCTGTGACTTGATTGAGCCAGAGACTTTTGCCAAGAAATTACGCATTATGGTTGAGGAGAAGAATATCTGGATTACGAAAGTCTATCAGGGAGAGCCTGTTGATTATCAAGAAATTTACGACGAATACAGTGCTTTGGCTGATATGATTCGTCCCTATGTGATTGATACCTCAGCCTTTTTGAACGATGAATTAGAGAATGGCAAAAAAGTTGTTTTTGAGGGTGCACAAGGGGCAATGCTCGACTACGATCATGGCACTTATCCCTATGTCACCTCCTCAAATCCAATTGGCTATTGCGTGGGAGCCGGTGTTGGCCCGAAATATATTGACGAAGTGATTGGTGTGGCCAAAGCTTATACTTCTCGGGTAGGGGAGGGTGTTTTCCCAACTGAATTAGCCAATGAAATCGGACAACAGATTCGTGAAATCGGCCGTGAGTATGGCACAACAACTGGCCGACCACGGCGAGTTGGCTGGTTTGATGCTGTCGTTGTCAAGCACTCTTGTCGCGTTGCAGGGGTGACAGGAATGACAATCAATTCTCTTGACGTTCTAGCGGGTCTAGAGGAGATTAAAATCTGTGTGGGTTATCGCTACCAAGATCAAATCATCAAAGAATACCCAGCCAGCGAGAATATTCTCAATGCCTGTGAGCCAGTATATGTTACGATGGCAGGGTGGTCAGAAGATATAACGGGGGTCTCGCGATTTGAAGATTTGCCCGTCAATGTGCAAAATTACTTATTAACGATTCAAGACTTGATTAATGTGCCCATTATTATGTTTTCGGTTGGACCTGAGCGGCAGCAGACCGCCATCATCCACCGCATCTGGTAGAAATTCCATAATTGAGAGATCTCAGTGTTGCTCGGATGCTTATTTATTCGACGTAACATATGTACGCCATCATTGCATAAACATGCTTGCGCCGTGACCTCTCTGCAATTCTGAAATTTCTTCATATATAGATTTAAAAACGGCGTTCCGTTGATGCGGACCGCCGTTTTGTTATTTTAGAAAGGACCTCA
>CAZVAO010000026.1:0-21552 GCA_964625175.1 uncultured Clostridiaceae bacterium | reverse complement strand
CTACATGGTGGTAGGTTGTTAGGTCATGGGAGCCCCGCGTTTTCGTCCTTCAGACTCGTTGATAATAAAGACCGCACCACCACCCACTTACTAATTGGCTCCAACCCGTAGGGGCAGTGTCTCCGTGCCTGCCCGCACCTCTATAGCCGACCGCAGGTCACCTAATTCCTCAGATAGAGCATTATGTGGTTAATACAGCAACAAAGAATAGATAGCTGCTTTACGGTGCAAGCAATGCTTAAAATGTCACGAAGTGACGCTTCATTTGCTATTAGCCGCAGGTCACCTAATTCTTCAGGAGGAAATGCGAATCACCCACAACGAATTTGTTACCAATAACCTGCCATCCGATATTGAGCATTCAGAGGATGCGTTTAGATTTCCGGGCGCGACTGGAACCCAATGTCATTAAGTTAAGGGTTTTGGGGATAATCAATAGGGGAAAAAGCCGATGAATATTCATGCATCAGGTGAAAACCCGAGCAGGAACTAATCTGTTTTTGGTAAAGTAAAAGTACAATAAATGGCAGTCAAAAATACAATAGAGTAATTACAGAACCGATCTCAAATAATACCATATGGGCGGTAAAATATTCTTTTGGGGAATGGCAAACAAGTGTTGAGACATTTCTATAGGAGATGTCTCAACACTTGGGTTGTCAATCTGGTATTCACTAAATCTTTCAGGGGATTTTCCCTTAACCACAAATTAACTGATCGAGTTCACGGGGATAGCGGGTGATAATTTCGCAGCCTGTATCCGTAATGATGACCGTATCAGAGTGGCGGAATCCGCCCAGTCCGGGTACATAAATGCCGGGCTCCACACACACGACCATACCCGGTTCCATGATACTGTGATCGCCGATATCAAAGAAAGGGGCTTCGTGGCCACCGAGACCGATGTTGTGGCCTTGGTGATGACGCCAATATTCCCAGAGATCATGTTTGTCAAAGAATTGACGAACGGCTTCATCAACAATAGAATAGGGTTCTCCAGGTTTAATGGTTTCAAAAGCAATGTCCTGAGCTTCTACCATCAAGGCAAAGAAGTTTTTTTGGCGCTCGGAAGGTTCCCCGACGAACATGGTACGTTCCAATTCACTATGGTAGCCACCAATATCACCACCAGCCCCTGTTACTAAGGTATCGCCGACTTGGAAGATGGCGTTAATGGTTTGGGAGTGAGGGAGGGCGGAGTGGGGGCCAATTTGCCCACGATAGCCTGTTCCAACGCCGCGCCCACCAATTGCGACATAGCGGTCTCCCAAGGTCTCGATCATCTGCTTTGTGGCTTCCATCGAAGCCCGCATAGAGACTTGGATTTCACTTTTCCCTGGAACTGTGTATTTTTGTAATAGGGCGTGCGCTACATCACCCCAGCGTGCACTCTCACGAATCAAGGCCTGTTCCGCTGGTGACTTGATCATGCGCTCCTCGACGAAATAATAGCCCATAAAATCAAGCGTCAATTTAGGCATCATTTCGATCAGAGAAGGCCCTTGGTAACCATAAAGCGCTGGATAGCCACCCCCATCTACACCAACGTGACCTTGATCTAGGCCGAGTTCTACGAAGAGATTTTGCAGTGTGTACATGGAGTGAATCGCTCCTGGATATTCTGGATAAGACACAGAACGATCAATAGCCGTATTGATTAAACAATGCTCACCCTCAAGCTGAGGCACATACATGACCGTTTCATCTTTGGTGATCACTAAGGCCATCGGCCGCTCGGTTGGTATAAAACTAAAACCCGTCAGATAGAAGATGCTAGTGCTACTGAAGAAACAGCCACCATCCAGTTTGCGCCGATCCAATTCTGCTAGTAACTTTTGTTGACGTTGGCGATATTCTGCAAGTGAAATAAGTAGTTTATTCATTTTTTTGCTCCTTTAGCCGCAAATTAAGCTGTTTAAGTCTCGTGGGTAGAAGGTAATGAGGTCAAAACCCGTTTCGGTTATAACCCCCGTATCTGAATGTCTGAAACCACCGAAGCCAGGAATATAAATACCTGGTTCCACACAAACGACCATGCCTGGTTTCATGATGGAGTCATCTCCGATGTCGAAGAAGGGGGCCTCATGAATCTCTAAACCAATATTATGCCCTTGATGGTGACGCCAATACTCCCAGAGATTGTGCTTGTCATAGAATTTGCGTACAGCCTCATCAACGGTGCTGTAGGGTTCTCCTGGTTTGATGGTATTAAAGGCAATCTCTTGTGCTTCAACCATCAAATTGAAGTAGTAGGTTTGCTTTTCAGAAGGCTTTCCAACAAACATGGTGCGTTCTAGCTCGGAACGGTAGCCGCCAATATCGGCCCCTGCCCCAGTCACTAAAACATCGCCTGCATTGAGCGTTGCGTTAATCGTAACTGAGTGGGGAAGAGCAGAGTGAGCGCCAATTTGGCCTCTAAAACCGGCACTAGCACCACGCCCCGCATAAGCACTACCATATTTATTCATCAGTGCCTCAGTCGCTTCCATAGACGCTTGCATGGATACGAATATTTCATTCGTTCCTGGGAGTGAGTATTTTTGTAAAAGCTCGTGTGCAAGATTTCCCCATTGGGCACTTTCTTTAATCAAAGCAATTTCTGCATCAGATTTAATCATTCGCATATCAACAATCAATTGGCCAATATTCTGAGTTTTAAGCTGGGGCATTAGTTCTTGCAAGGAGGGGCCGCGGTAGCCTGCGATTCCAGGGTAACCGCCACCATCGACTCCCACCTTTTGATCCTCTAAATTCATTTGGCAGAAAAGCTCTTGCAGTTTGACCATCGGATGCACTTCACCTGGATATTCTGGATAGGATACTGCTCTGGTTGTCGCTGTATCAATCAAGCAGTGTTCCCCCTCTAATTCAGGCACGAACATGACAGACTCTTGATCATCCATCACTAAGGCCATGGGGCGCTCGGTGCTTGAAAAACGGAAACCAGTTAAGTAGTATATGGTGTTGTTACCAAAGAAGCAGGCCCCTTGTAGACCGCGTTTTTGCAGTTCATTACGGAGTCGCTTTTGGCGTTGTTGGTATTCAGCTAAGGGAATTTTAAGCATCAGAAAACCTCCTCTATATATTTTTCTCTGTAGTAATTAAAGTCAAATTAGCAAAACCCTGCACTGTTTCAAAAAAAAAGGGGTCGGACTTAGTATTGTTTTAGGTTTGGAATGCGTCTTGAAGCCTGTTATGCTAAAATGGAGGAAGGTTAAGCGATTCACTTGTGGAGGAACTATGGTAACTAATAAATTGCAGAAGTATACGGGTATTGCATTGATTCCAATCATTATTTTCACTTTTGTCTTGATTTTTACAGCTCAGATCTTCACGATCAATCAGCGTATAATATTAGGTTCGCTATTTGTAGTGGTCTATTGGTGGGCAACGGTTGCGATTAATCGGACACTAGCAGCAGCTTTATTGCTGGGGTCTTTTATTGTGTTCGGACAAACGGATTTAGAAAGTATTTTTAATTTTCCACTATCACCAACCTTTGTGTTAATCTTTTGCTCGTTTCTGCTTGCACAAGGGATCACCAATGTTCATATTGCTGAGCACATAGCGGATCTCGTTTTACAGCGGTGGGGGAATTCGCCTTGGCGCTTAATGTTAATGGCTTTCGTGTTGGGTATTTTGATGATTTTTTTGATTCCGCATCCATTTCCTCGCGTGATTATGCTGGGTCTAATCTTTAACACGTTTCTGGAGCGACAGCATATTGCCCAATATCCGCGGGGCATTATGATGATGAGTGTGTATATCGCGGGAACAACTACGCCAATGCTCTTTCTTAATGGCGATTTTATTTTGAACTACGGAGCCATGCAATTCGCAGATATGAATGTGACTTGGTTGGAGTGGGCTCGTTATATGACGTTACCTGCCCTAGTCACATGTGCAATTAGCTTAGCGGTGTTATTGGGCGTGTTTCGGAAAGAACTAGCCACAATCAAATGGCAGTCGGCTCCAATCGATTTGAGTGTTAAGAAAAAGCTGACTTTTAACCAGAGAGTTGCCTATTTGATTATGATTACAGCTATGGTGCTTTGGGCAACGGAAAGTCTGCACGGTATTTCGGCAGCAGTTGTTGCACTGGGTGGGGTAGTAATGATGTTTGGTTCACGCTTAATACATTTTAGTGATTTGCGGAAAGTCAATTACCAACTATTGCTCTACCTAACGGCTGTTTTCGCGATAGGAAGAGTATTCAATTCAAGTGGCATATCCCTTGTTCTAGGTGAGTATCTTAAACAATATGTTGGATCAGGTTCATTAATGCTGCTTTACACCTTGATTATTGGAATAACGATGCTGATTCACTTGCTTCTAGGCTCTTGTATGACAACAATGAGCATCACGATTCCAATTTTCACTGCCTTGCTAGGAACGGTCATTAATCCAATTGCAATTGCGTTGATCTCTTATATTACGGTGTCCATTAACTATATCTTGCCCTTCCACCACCTGACCTTAATTCTCGGAATCGGTGAGGGCTATTTTACGAATCAACATTTGCGCCGCTATGGGATTCCGATGACCCTCTTGGTATTTGTGATTATATTGGGTATTTTCTTGCCTTATTGGAATTTGATTGGCTTGCTTTGAAGTTAAAAAAGCACCCGCAGGCGCTTAATTCGCTTTTTAGCGAATGTGTTAAGTTAGAGAATGTTAGAGAATGATTTGAGTTAAATAGCCCAAGATGGGTAGTAGGAGTAGGAAAGCAGCGGTGCCAAAGATGGTAACGTTGACCGTGAGGTCAGAAGCTTCCCCCAGTTCCGAAAGAATGACATAATTGGATACGGCACCAGGAGTTGAGAAGAGAATAATGCCAATTGCTGTATAGGCAGGGTCAAAATTGAGTAGAGTGGCAGCTCCCCAGAAAAGAGCGGGCATTACGAGCAGTTTACTTAGAATAATTAGAATCATCCGTCCGCTGAGTTCTGCTTTTCGCAGTGAGGTGCTATTGAAGTTTGCCCCAACGATAATAAGTGAGAGGAACATCACGGGTTTCGTAATCTGACCGATGACATCACCCAAAAGCGGATGCCAAATATTGAAGGTGTTGAATAACAACCCTAAAAGTAACCCTTGGATTAAGGGATTTTTCAAGAACGACGTTTTACGCATCGTGCCATCGACCTTCTTGTGGCGATTAAATCGATAGAACACTTCAATGCCAAAGATTGTAGAAGGTGACAGGGCACTAGCAAGCACCATCCCAACCGGTAATATTTCTGCAGGAAGTAACTGCATCATGACAGGAAATCCCAAGTAGATGGAGTTCCCGCGCACTGAATTAACAAAACATTCAAACCCATTCTTGGGTGAAAATAACTGATATAATATAAAGAAAATAGCCAAAAGAGTAAACATGATACTATAAAAGAGGATCGTTTGACGCGTAATTCCCATTTCTGCCGTACTAATTTTCATGAAAATTGAAAGAGGTAGCATAATCCGATAGGTTATGAAGGAAATGAATTTATTGACTTCAGGGGTATAGGCACCACTTTTTTGGAGGTACCAACCGAGCAAAACGATTGAATAGATGGGTACGATTAAATTAAAAATAGTCATAATTATAATTCCTTTATGTTGAGCGTGCTCTCCGAATGGGATTCTGCGCTTGCGATTCAGCTCGTGAACAATCGTGTTTTAAAACTACATTTTATATCATAGCACAAACAACTCTAAAATTATATCAAAAGAAACAGGTGATAAAATGATCAAGACGATTTGGCAAAGTAAAGGCTACAGTCCGCTACACGAGCGCGTGCTGGAAACATTCTTTGAGTTCGCACGGCAAGATGGACAGACCTATTACTTACTGCCTAACATCCATCTGGTAGGAGAAGCTGAGAAACGGTTATTAGCTGAAAAAAGCGTGCTATGTGGTGGTAGAATCAGCATTGTGGCAGATTTCATAAGCGCAATGATCGCTGCATCAGGTTCTGCAAAACGGGTATTGGAGCGTAACGAGCTGGCTTTGATTATGGGTGATCTTTTAAGTAAAGATGATGTTTTGCAGAAGCTCACTTATCTAAACCGGGTAGATGACCTATCCGATATGGGCCTGGAATTGTATATTATTTGCTCCCAATGGCGCTTGCATGAGTATTGCCCCCAGTTTGTTGATCCCAAGATGGAGCAGGACCTGACGCTATTGTCCGATCTATTTTATCAATCTTTAGAACAGCGCAAGGTACTGGATGAACCACTCGCCTTAGAGCTTGCCATAAGCTGTTGTGCTGAAGCGACGTTTGATTTCGGTGGTAATTTACTAGTGCTTGGAGGCCTAGAGTTTAGTGAATTATTCGTTCGATTAGTCAATTCACTAGCGTCACGGTTTCAGGAGCTCATTGTCGTTGACCCTGCTAGCCCCAATCCTGTCGCCTGGGGTAGGGATTGGCAGATCGTTCATTTAAACACTGAGTCCGATACTTTAGCCTCATTATTGTTTCAAGAAACCAAAAAAAGCGCGACAGAGCCTTATGTACAGATTAATCAGTATTTTGATCAGCATCAAGAAGTAAAGGAAGTCTTGCGGACCATCAAGGATTTAGTCTTGCGTCACGATGCTTCGCTTTCTCAAATGGCCATAGTCATCGTTAATCCAGCGGACTATCGCGATCATTTAAGTCACCTTGCTACGCGTTCTGGCATTCCACTAACCGGTTTAGGGAATAGTCGCTTACTACAAACCTTACCTGCCCGTTATCTATTATCTTTACTGAATCTGGCAAATAGTAACTGGTCATCATCGGCCCTACTGGAGTTTTTATCAGGAGATTGGATTTGGCCAGCAAATTTTGATGCCCAATTATTGGCACAATTTATCAGAGTTGTTCCAGAAAATGGCCCATTGGCGGATTGGATCGCCACGTGCCGTAACCAGCGAAATTACTATCAGTGGCAAAAGAATAGGACATTGCCTATTGATGAGAGTACTCTGTTCAATGTGGAAAAGTTTGAGATAATCAATCACTCATTGCAATTTCTTTGGGATATTTGGCAGAAGATCATGATTAAAAAGGGCAGCATCCAGGATTGGATTCGGGTTATTGAGGCGCTTTCAACAACATTTAATTTTGAGGAAACCTTATCGTCAATCATTAATGTGCTACCTGAAAACGAAGCGATTTCTAGTTATCGGGCCTGGGTAATGCTGAAAAATTATTTGATTCAACAGAATTCAGAAGGTGAATTCTGGCCACAATCAATGACCTTATCTGAATTCTATAATCTGCTGTCCATGGTGTGGAAGACCCTGGTTGTGCCTGAGAGCAACCCCCTATCGGATAGTGTTCACGTGCTGACACCTGTTCAGATTGCTGGGCTGAGTTTTGATTATGTTTTTGTATTAGGATTGAATGAAGATACGTGGCAGAACACAGCACATTTGGGATGGTTAGGTCATCCCACTGATGAGCTCATAACGAGTGACTTTGAATCAGAAAAAATCATTTTTCAAAGACTTGTTGCAACCGCAACGCAGAGGCTTTACCTATCCTCGTGGCTAAAGGATTTAAAGGGATTAGAGCTTATTGAACATGATTTCATTAGCCAAGTTAAAGTGAAGTCAGCGCATAAGCGGATCATCAAACCGACGGCTATTTGGGCCTGTAATCCGCTGAATGCTCTTAACAATGCAGAAGCACACGCTTTATGGTCATACCAGAGAATGAGTCCTGCTTTAACTGCAGAAATTAATAAGAGAGTGGCGATTGAAGAGGGCAGGGCCTTAGGTGAAATGAACGCCTATAATGGGGTGATGGGTGATCAAAAGATTATAGATGCTTTGAAAAATCGTTATCAGGACACCGTCTATAGCACTTCACGTTTAGAGCAGTATGCTCAGTGCCCTTGGTTGTTTTTCGGGCAGCGTGTTTTGGGTTTAAGTGCGACAGAGGAATTGTCTACAGGAATCACCCCCCTCCACCGTGGCAATATCATTCACCATATTCTCGCCCGGTTTTTGCAAAATTATATCGGAGAAACGCTGACTTACACCCATCGAACGACTTATATGGCTGAGCTTAATCGCTATTTATTCGCTGAAATAAGCGATTTGAAGGCATCTTTGAGTTCAAGTGGTGCACTTTGGGTCGAACTTGAGTACGAGTATATCCGCATTATGCTGCGGTTGTGGCTAGACCATGAGATAGATCTTCAATCGAATACGATGTATCGCCCGAACGCACTGGAATATGACTTTAGCGATGATCGTTCTCTGCTACTAGAAAATGAGACATCTACCATGTGGATCAGTGGCTTTATCGATCGAGTAGATGTGAGCGCAGATGGCTTGCTCATCTACGACTACAAAACAGGACAAGTTTCAACTTTGGCAGATATTAAGAATGGCTTAGCATTTCAGATTCCGTTTTATCTCTTGGCTGCTGCACTGCGCTTTCCTGAAAAGAAAGTGGTCGGGGGTGGCTACTATCAAATAGGTAGCGACTTTAAGCGCACGAGAGGCATGTGGCATACGGACTATTTAGGAGATGTTAATCTCTCAAACCGGATTAGTGATCAAGTAGCAGCAGCGGATTGGGAACCTCTTTTTGAGAGTTCTAAGAACTTTGCTTTTACTTACCGTGACCGCATTACCGCTGGAGTCTTTCCAGTACAACCCACTAAAGAATGTTCAGATTACTGTATTTTTAAACGAATTTGCCGATTCAAGCCGCAATCATAGCTGAAAGGAGGGAATGCTTTGAATTTTACCACGAGTCAAAAGGTCGCCATTAATACCACTAATCAAAGTCTAAGTGTCAATGCTGGAGCAGGATCAGGCAAGACAACCGTGCTTGTGAGCCGTTATATTCGTTTAATAGCAGAGCGCAAAGTGGATATCACGGGCATCTTAGCGATAACCTTCACCAATAAATCGGCGCTTGATCTCAGACAAAAAGTCCGCAGCTATATTAACGAACAGATCCATCAAGCAGAGGATCTGGCAGCGCGTGACTATTGGAAAGGCATCCTCAATCGCTATCCGAATGCGATGATCACAACATTTCATGGATTTGCCTTTCGGGTTCTTCAGGCCCATCCCATTGAAGCGAAACTTCATCCTCAAACACAACTCATCGATGAGACCCAGACGCGTATCATTCTTGAGCATTCAATCGATGAGGTATTAGTGAATTTAGCTCCTGCTGATCGTGATTTGAGACGGATGATTGCCGATATGCGTAGTGGGCGGCAAGCTGTAAAACAACTGAGTGATTTATATCAAAATATTCGATCATTGGGTGGAACAGTAGCCGAATCCGCTAACAAAGCGCTTAACTATTCGGATCAGGCAGAGCGCAGTTTCCAGCATATTAAAGAAGCGCTAATATTAGCGACTACACGTGCTTTGGAATTCATTAAGCAAGATAAGCCAACAAAGAAATTTGTGCAAAAGTGGCTTGATGCACCAATTGCTGAACTTATGGCTGAACTGAGTGTTTTGACATTTGAGTCAAAGGATCGTTCGCAGATGGATAAAATCCTGAGCCAGCTCAAAGAATTGTGTAAAGGGCGCGCGGGTCGAGACTATAGCGACCTGGTCAAAGAAATCTATAGCGCATCCGCCAATAGCGGCCTTGTCGTTGAGTTATCAAACGTATTTGCCTACTTTCAGGCGATCCCCTTATGGCAGGCTTTGGAAAAGCTCTTAATTGCGATTGACGCGCATTTTACTCAGGCAAAGCGGACACAGCGCTATGTGGATTTCAGTGATTTGGAGTGGGGATTGAAGCAGCTTTGGGAAGATAATCCAGAATTGCTGAACCAATACCAGAAGAAGTATCCCTATGTGATGGTGGATGAGTTTCAAGATACCAGTCCACTTCAACAAGAACTGGTGCAAATGATTGCGCCGCTTCAGAGTAATGGCTTGTTTATTGTAGGGGATCCACGCCAATCAATCTATCGATTCAGAGCCGCAGAAGTGGAAGGTTTCCAGCGGATGAATGAACGGATTGAAAAAGAAGGCGGGCAGCGCCTCATTCTACCGGATAACTTTAGGAGCCACACGAGCCTCGTTCGTTTTTACAATCACTTCTTTCAGGATCTATTTGATTCTACGCCGATCACTTATGATCCTACCATAGCGGGACGTCAAGATGTCGCTACGGAAGCAAGAGCACAACTATGGATTCCGTCTGCAGAATATTCAAAAGAGTTTAAGAATACCGCTGAACTGAGAGCATTAGAGGCCCAACTCATTGCATCGAATATTAGCCATATGTTAGCGAGTCATCAAATCAGTAAGTTTGGTGATGTGGCTATTCTACTGCGGGCATTAACTGATATAGGTACTTATGAAGAAGCGTTGAAATCCCAAAAAATTCCCTATATTGTCGTCGGGAGCAGGGGTTTCTTCGAGCGTCAGGAAATCCTCGATTTACTGAATATCATGAACTATTTAGCGAATCCTACTGATCAAATAGCCTTAGTAGGTATTCTTCGTTCCCCGGCTTTTGGAATCAGTGATGAGGGTCTTTATCGATTGCAGATCCATTGTCAGCTCAAACTGGGCACGAGCTGTTCAGAATTGAACGAGTGGGATCAGCAACAATGGAGTAAGGCAAGCCACCACCTCGAGAAATGGCATAATACGGCATCTGTTGTGGCTTTGAGTGCCGCCCTTCTTCAGGTATTAGATGATGTTCAGCTGCCGGCTGTGTATTTAGGTTTAGCCCATTATGGGAGCCAAGCCGTGGCGAATATCGACTATCTGATTGAAATGATTATGGAACTGGAACATCAAGGAACACGCAGCGTGACACGCATCATGGAGTATCTGGAAACATTGATCCAGAATGAACCACGTCTAGGCGATGCACCTAGTCCAGTAGAAAGCGCTAATGCCGTCCTCCTTATGTCTGTACACCAATCAAAAGGGCTCGATTTTCATACCGTAATCCTACCAAATTGTGATCGAGGTATGGTCAAAAATGGACTACCTGCCGTATCGTACAGCAGGGATTATGGACTCTTGGTTCAGCGCCGTGATTATTTTGATCAATTGCAAACGAATAGTTACTGTGATCAAGCCGTGCAATTTGAGAGGCAGAAGGAGTTAGAGGAATCCTATCGTTTGCTTTATGTTGCTGCTACGCGGGCTAAAGAGCGTTTAATATTTTCCGCGTGTCCAAAGTCGTGGCCGAAAGAAAATAATGAATCGTGGCTTAATCTCATAGCAAACTATGCAGCGCTGGATGAATATCCGACAGAAAGCGGTCAACCGACAACTGAGCTCGGTTTAAGAGTGTTCGATGCGATGCCAAGCGCCTGCATGATTGATGAAGAAACGGTAATAGCAGATAGCCACCTCCAACCGTCACAAGAAGGCATTCCTCTGTCTCAGGACTTGCCTATGCAAAAATTTACGGGAGTATCCCTGTCTTTAACCGCTTTGCAAAGTTATCTAACGTGCCCTCGCCACTACTATTACCGGTATATTCAACGGATACCACCCCTTACAATACCCTTGGATGAAGGCCCCCGCCAAACAGATTGGGCGGAATTGGGGACACTAATCCATCGTGTTTGCGAATTAGCGAAGACATCTGAAGCAGTTAAGAAGATTTGGGCAGATGTGCTAGCCCAAGCAGACTTAGATAGCGATATTGCGTTAGAGTATCGCAAGCTTTCCGACCCCTGGCTTCAGCGCTATAGCCAATCTGCTCTAATGGGTATGATTCAGAAGGCAAGTCGCGTTTGGTCGGAAATTAGCTTCAGCTTTAACTATGAGGAGTTTGTATTGCGTGGCATCATAGATAAAGTGATCAGCTGTGGGAATCAATTGACTTTAATTGATTACAAATCGGGCTGGCTCCATGAGGCGACTCGCAAAAAGTATCTGCTACAAATGGCGATTTACGCTCTGGTAATCGCAAAACAGGAGCGACATTACCCCGATAGTCTGATTGTTTACAGCATGCGTAATGGTGCAACGGATTACACAGATCTCTTACCTGACAGGGCGTCTTGCCATAAGGTGATTGACGATATATTGGAGCAATTTCGGAACGATCGACTCTCAAACTTTCAGCGAAAATCATTGGATCATTGCGAAAACTGCGCATACAAAGCGATTTGCACGAGATAAATGAGCAGGATTAGAGCTTTTTGAGGCAATTACTGGTTTATCGATGCTAAATGTTGTATGATTAAGATAGAAAAAAAGGAAGGTGTTAAGTATGAAAAAACACTGGGTTGTATTGAGTATCGTGCTAAGTATTCTAGCAACACTCGCGGCACTTGGCTGTGTTTGGCACATCCATAGAAAGAAGTATAGCGAGTATTATGAAACGCCTGACAGAACCTATACGACACTTGAATAGCCTTATAAGCGTAGGGTGATGTGGAGGAAGTGCGTTCAATTCTATAAATTTCAACCACTAGGCAATCTGCTTAGTGGTTGTTTTATATTGTCATTGAGCTTCCCACGGATGCATAATTCATTTATTTCGACAATCAAAGGAACCTTGTTTTTCAAAAGGAGGTAGTGTATAATTTTAATGTCTCACATACTAAATTTTTAGCTTCAAGAGGAGGAAAACCATGTTTATTACTGATCAATATCCCCGTATTCCTTATTTACAGACTCTGACACCGATTGACCGTGCTGATAACATCAATGCGATGCTCGATGGCCCTGAGCTTTATATTAAGCGTGACGATATGCTTGGCTTGACCGGTGGCGGCAACAAGACGAGAAAACTTGAATTTTTAATGGCTGATGCCAAGGCCAAAGGTGCGGATACAATTATTACAGTGGGTGCTGTTCAATCCAATCACTGCCGCATCACTTTAGCAGCCGCAGTTAAAGAAGGATTAAAGTGCCGCTTAGTATTAGAAGAGCGCGTTCCAAACAGTTGGGATATTAATTCCAGTGGGAACAACTTCTTATTTAAGATGCTTGGTGTTGAAAAGGTTTATGTCAGTAGTAACGCTCGTGACGTAAAGGAAACTGTGAAGTTAGCAATTGAAGAAACTGAAGCCGAAGGACGAAATGTTTATTTTGTTCCAGGTGGGGGGTCAAATCCAATTGGTATGCTTGGTTATATGCGTTGTGTGGAAGAGATTATTCAACAACAAAAGGAAATGGGTATCGAGTTTACAGATATCGTCGTTTCCAGTGGTAGTGGCGGAACCCATGCTGGTATTTTAGCTGGCGTTACCGCATATAAATTAGGAATTCCTGTAACAGGTATTTCTACTCGTGGGGCTCAAGCTCCGCAAATCGCCAAAATTGATCGTTTAGTCAATGAAGCCATTGAGGCTTTTAATCTTGATACAGACTATACAAAAGATAAAACAATTGTATTTGACGGTTATGTTGGCGAGGGCTATGGTCTTGCCACCAAGAGCATGACCGATGTCGTTAAATTATTTGCTACTAAAGAAGGCATTATGTTGGATCCAGTCTATACGGGTAAAACAGTTGATGGTATGATGGACCTCATTAAACAGGGTTATTTCGCTAAAGATGCGAAAATCCTATTTATCCATACAGGCGGCTTCCCATCTATCTTCGCTTATACAAACTTCTTTGATGATGTTGTATACGACTATAAGAAATTCGAATAGTTGCTAAATCGGGCCGATTTCCCTTAGGGAGATCGGTTCTTTTTTCTTTACTTAGTGGACTACTCTTTGCACGAGTTTTCAACCAATGCCTGTAAGTCACCCGCCTGCAGGTTTTTGGAACACGGGTCAATCAGAGGACTTTGATGTATTAACGATGATTATTATAGGTAGCATTGTTCTTGAATTTAGATTATTTACAGATTAGGGATTAGCACTCGGGATTTGTTCCAAACAAGGCACCTAGATCCCGCTATTTTCGGTCAAATAGGTGTTGGGAATCGTGTAGAAAAACGACTCTAGGTTGGCTATATAGTAATTTTTTGTCTATTGTAGTATAATAATAAGGTAGGCAACAGATATATCGCATCAGCCTTATTAATGCTTTATATTAGGCCACACAAAAGGAGTGTTTGTTATGGCTAATCCGAAACCACCCTATTTCTATAAATATGGTCAGGGTACGTATCATTGGGAGCTAGAGTGCTCAAAAAACCGCTATAATGAAAACGATTCAAAATGGGTTAAGACGAACACCAAGCCTAGCATGTCCGCATGTAATGAGTGTATGGAGATCAAAAAGCCCAAATAACCCCGAATGTCAAAAGGCGCAATTGTAGGGATACAATTGCGCCTTTTCTTATATGACATTAGAAATCCTGTGATGTTCTTACTGATCAAACAGATAGGCTATCGCTTAGAAGGATTCCCATAGTAAACGCACTATACAGTATGATTTTCACTATTTTAGCAAAGGAGTTTAATATGAATTTAGTTGCAGATTTACATTGTCATACAATCAGCAGTGGTCATGCTTATAGCACGGTAAAAGAAATGGTACAAAGTGCGAGCGATCATAAATTAGAAACAATTGCGATTACTGACCATGGCCCTATGATGCCTGGTGGACCACATCTCTATCATTTTGGAAATATCAAAGTAGTTCCAAGGGAACTCTATGGTGTGGCGATTTTGCGCGGCGTTGAAGCGAATATTATCGACTATGAGGGAAACTTAGATATGCCTGATCAGTATCTAAATCAATTAGATATTGTGCTAGCTGGCTTTCATCGATTCTGTTATCCTGGCGGAAATGTTGAGGATAATACCAAAGCGATGATTAATGCAATGAAACAACCATACGTTGACATTATTGTTCATCCAGGTAATCCAGAGTACCCTATTGATATTGAAAAGGTAGTAGTTGCTGCTAAAGAGCTTAATGTATTCATCGAAATTAATAATAGTTCTTTTTCGGTCTCACGGCGCGGTAGCGAAGTAAATTGTTGCGAAATCGCAAAAATGGTGAAACGGTATAATAGTATGGTTTCAATTGGAAGTGACGCTCATATTTATACGGATGTCGGGAATTTCACCAAAGCGCGTGAAGTGATTGCGCAAGCTGGTCTAGAAAAAGACAATATTCTCAACACCTCATCCCAGGCATTGAAGACGTATCTTTCACGTAAACAACCTGGGATGGAGCCTAAAGAGAAAGTATTCCCTGTTAGCAACTTATTGAGTAATTGTGGGTTCGGGGGAAGGAACTCTTAATGCTATTGCAAAAGATTTATATATACCAAACAGCACCCCTTAAGTTGGGGTGCTGTTTGTGCATTAAGTTTAATATCTAGTGGTATACAGATTGGGAATTATTGCAGGGTATTATCGTCTACTAATAGCCTTAGCTCCTGCTAAAACCAGCTGATCACGCTGGCAAATCGATTTTCATCTGATGATATTAAAAGCATCGCATTCCAAAATACGATGCTTTTTACACGCTTATTTTATACTCTGAATTAGGTGTACTTCGAACTAAGCTAATTAAATGCTAGAGCGGTTAAATTCTGGATGAGACTGGAGAGCAAATATACTAACAATAAAATATGAAGGAGATAACTCGCTAGAAAAAACTTATTGATCTGTCCATAACGGAACACCAATGATATTGTCAATTTTACGCTCTAGGATGGGTCCATCAAGCTCAGTTATGACAAACTCTCCTACGAAAACAACCGTCCCAGGAAGTAAATGGCCCGCAAAGCACCGCCCCTGATGATCAGATAGGGTAATGTGAACATGGGCCATCGGTCGCCCATCGCGCATGGAAATATTACCCATGCAAGAAACAATTTCAGCTTGCTGGTCAAGGGTGATGGACTCATAGACTTTTGATACAGGATTATAGTAACCAAAATTGGCTTTTTGAGCAGCACCGATTAGATTAATGCATCCAACTTGAATATGATGTTCCTCAATGAAGCTCTGTATCGAATCCATTAGGTCAGAACCATAAGTAAAATTGCCCATATACACTTTTTTGATTTGATAGTCATTTACAATCATTTTTTTCTCCTTTTCCAAAGGGGGACACGGCCCTTTTCTAGTAGATGCTAAGGGCTACTTTAACAGCGGACAGTGGCATTTGACGCAGTAATCATCGTTGATATCATTCAAGTAAGCACAGGCATTGCAAAAGATAATCTGATCTTTGGACTTGTCAAATTTTTCATAGGTGTTTAAGCCAGCATGATGTCTAATCCTGTCGCCAACCTGATAATAATTGAATAGGGTGTCGTCATCCTCAACAGCAATCACATGTTCGTCACCGTTTTCTGCTTTAATGAAAACGGTGTACTCGTAATACTGTTGCGGCGAAGTATCGTTTGCTCCACGACTTTTCTTGCGCACTTTTAGCCGTCGTTGCTTGTCTATGACCTTGCCATCCCATGTCTTGCCTTTTTTTCTACTCAATGTCGAGAGAAGGGCAATTATGATGAACATCCCACTAATGCCTAGGCCGATATAGAGGGCCTCAGGGTTATCCATCTCATCACTGAGTGCCCCATAAAGAAAAAAGGAAACGGTGGTGATGACTGTAAGAATGCCTGCAAATATAAACGCGTAACTAGTTGTATCTTTTTGGTACTTCTTGAAAGCGGGATCGGTTATTTTGGCAGAGAAACCGATTAAATCATCCTTCTTTTTTTCTCCTCTTTTATTCGAGTATTGGTCAAGTGAAGCCCCACAGACATTGCAGAATCTAGCCTTATCTGGAATGGATGCTTGACAGTTCTTGCAAATCATGTAATCACTCCTTTTTACTAAGGATTTAAATGGTAGGGTTAAGCGCTATCGATAATTTGCGCCAATAGGGTAAGCATCATCTGGTGCATGATCATAATGCAGCGATTGAAGATTAACGGCGCCTATTCCAGGGGCATCAATTTTATAATCAATATTACAGTAAGAATCCCAGAAAGCGCGGTGATGTACTCGGTCTTTGAGCACAACAATATCAAGTTTTTGATAATCAATGCCTGCTGCAGTAAATCCCATGTGATCAATCGCCCCGCGCATTCGGTCTGATAGGACAACATAATTGCCGCTTCCAAGATTCAAGGTAGCAATGGTGTTTTCTTTAATCTTGCGCCCTTTCATCATCGGTCCGACCAAACGATACTCTGGAGCACCTATATACTCAATAGTCCCACTCACTTCTACGGGTTGGCCTGAGAATTCTGTAGCCCAACCGCCAATAGGGAGTGTGACGAAGTCGCCCACTTGGTGATTGGCAATCAAATAGTTCAAGGCTTTTTGATCTGCTATGCCAGGAATGCCAAAATTGTGAGCGCCCTGAGCGAGTAACTCACTTAAAACATGCGTGCTATCACCGGTGCGATCCGCTCCGTCAGCAATGAGAACGGGTCCTTTACCGTTTTTGATAAACTCAAGTACATTTGATACGGCTTCTTTGGTTGCAGGTAGTTTCTGATTAAGAGCCTCTCGTAGATTCCAGGCCTTTTCTTTCAGTTCAGCAACGATCTGATTCGCTAATTCTTGATTATCATTGGTTACCGCTATGATGGACATGCCAATATCGGGCACGTCTGCATAAGCAAATCCTGGGGCAATACTCACACAGATGACATCTGGTTGTTCTTCCCATTGGCGGCAAAGGTCATACAAATCCTTCATCGGGTAAAAGTCAGAGGCCTGAAAAATACTTGCAGAAACAATATTGGGTTTAGCACATGCTTGGGTGGGTTTAACTTTACCTGTAACCGTAGCCACCATACAGCGAGCAGCGATTTCTCCTGTCTCCTCGGAATCTAGATGGGGATAGGTCTTTAACACGAAAACGCCATCTGAAGCATCTGTCAGCTCATGATCTTCATTGGCATGTAAATCTAAAGTAATCATAATAGGTATGGACCCTACGACGGATCGTACTCGTCGCGCGATTTCAGCTTCTGGCTTCGGCACACCTTCGACCGCCATGGCACCATGTAAGGCGAGAAGGACGCCATCTAATTGGCCGGCATTGGCTAAAGCAGAAGTGATTTCACCACAATATTTCTCAAAGCACTCTGGTGTAAACCAAGAGGTATAGGGGCCAGGTGCCATACCTACGCTGATGATGGGGATAATTTCAGCATGATTTTCTTCAAGAACTGTGTAAAATCCTTTCAGGTAGGTTGGGGTGTCTTTTTGAGAGGCTAATTGCTCTCCACGCAATACATAGGGATCAAGACGGGCAATAGTCGTGCGGTCTGGACAGAAAGTACAGGTTTCATGAGAAAATTCAGCGATTGCAATACGCATCAAATCACTCCTAAGGTGTATTTTCTTCTATAATTCTGGTAAGATTAAAGAAACCCTCTATAAAAAGCAAAGGATGCTGATTATTTTGACAGATATCAATAAAATTGTTGAAAAATTATTGGAGTGGCCCGTAAAGAATACTGTTTTAGCTGAAGATGCTACTGCTGTGAAGGTTGCAGAGGTGTCACAAGGGACCAAAGTATTCCAAGATAGTGGGGGTTTTCTAGCTTGGACAGATGGTAACCAGATTTTACTGCGGTGTAATAAAAAATACCATGAGGTTTTTCAGGGAGCTTTGAGGGACTTGCTTCCAAGAGAGTTTTTTGAGGTGAGTAATTTAAGTTTTATTGAGGAAGTGGTTCGTGAAGATAATTTACTCCTTTCAGGTCCTTATTTGGTTTTTCTCAGTTTACCGTCGAATCCAGTTGCAGAGAACCCTTGTCCAGATTTAGAGGTTGAGGTCCTAACGTCAGGAATCGAGAAGTTGTATGATTATGATGGTTTTAGTCAGGCATTATCGTATGACGATGTGGAACAGGCAACGGAAGAGGTTGTCGTAATGGCGAGTCAGGCTGGAGCGGTCGTCGGGATTGCCAGTGCGATTGCTAGTCATCCTGATTTTAGAGATATCGGCGTAGAGGTTTTAATTGATGCTCAACAAAAAGGAGTGGGGAGCTGCATCCTCCAAAGACTCACAACGGTCATTCATGAGATGGACAAAGTAGGCACATATATCGTGTCCCCTATCAATGTTTCGTCGATTAAGTTAGCAATTAAGGCTGGCTATCAATTAGTTGGAACAGTGATTTATACAATATAATGCGATTTAAAAAATATGAAAGGCAGATCGCCTGCCTTTCATATTTTTTATTTTATGAGCTCTTGAAAATGCTGGGGCAGTTCAGCAACTGTAGTCTCTGAAGAGTGCAGTTTATGTTTGGCAAATGCAGCGGTGTATTTCAAGCCACTTCCGGTCGCAATTAAGGCAACCTTTGATCCTTTAGGGAGCTGTTGCTGTTGATGGAGTTTGTGGACAGCGGCCAAAGGAACTGCTGATGCGGGTTGCCCAAAGATTCCGTTAGTAGCCATAACACGCTGTGCTGCGAGAATTTCTTGATTATTAACGGCAACCGCTAGTCCATTGTATTTTTTTAGGATTCTTAGAACCGCATTGCCACTTGGGGGTATAGGATTCTCAATCCCATGGGCGATTGTATCCGTTGGCCCGAAGTGACTGATTTTATCATGACCGGCTAAGAAGGCTTTAACGATCGGATAGCATCCTGTCGATTGAGCACAAATTGGTGTAGGAATCTTAGAAGTGAGTCCGGCTTCATAAAATTCAACAAACCCCTTCATAATACCCCTGAAGTTACCCCCAGCGCTCGTAGGTACGATGACGTAATCAGGGACATCAAATGCCATTTGTTCGGCAATCTCAAAGGCAATGCTTTTCGAGCCCTCAATCCGCATCGGCACATCGGAATTGATGAAGTAGATATTATTCGCAGCGCCTAGCTCGAGGCTCTTATTATAGAGCTGGCCATAGTCACCGTGGACCCTAATCAGATTGACACCGTAAATCGCAATCGGATTCATTTTCTCATCGGCCATATCGCCTTTAACTAAAATATAAGTATCAAGCCCTGCCTTCGTTCCATAGGCTGCTACCGATGCGGCCATGTTTCCTGTTGACACAGTGCCGATCCGCTGATAGCCAAGGGAAAGTGCGTGGTTGACGCCTACTGCCGTTCCGCGATCCTTGAAGGACCACGTGGGATTCATTGTTTCATTTTTTACAAATAAGGCTGCGAGGTCATATTGATCGGCTAAATCAGACAGGCTAGTCAATGGTGTGAGACCAGCTCCAAGTAGTGGTGCAGAATTAGAAATGTAAGGGTAGAAGTTGCTATAACGTTCCCAAAAGGGTTTGTCCCAAGATTTTATATCAATATTTTCATGATCAATCGGCGACAAAACAGCTAATGGTTCGTTGCATTTTGGGCAACGGGGGTCAGTAAAAGTAAGGTCAGTTTGGAAATTGCAATTTGTACAACAAAAAATTGATTTTTTCATAGTTCCCCCTTAATGATTAGGTGTTATAATAATACTACATAAAACCATAAAATCCTGTTATATTTTTCATTTAGGCAGGATATTAAGACTCGTTACTGAATTAGGCATTATATAGGTGGTGTAAAAAGTGAAAAATGACAAAGGCTGGCGTAAACAACTCGAATTAGTCCCGGTTATAGTGATATCTATTATTCTATTTAAATTTATTGATAATGCTGAAGTATTTAATTCAGGGTTCGGTTTTGTTTTGTCCTTGTTTAGCTATTTTATCTGGGCTTTTTTGATTTCGTATATTCTAAATCCCATCATGGTCTCGCTTGACAAGCGGACAGGCAATCGTCGTTGGCTCACATTGATCATCCTCTATACGCTTGTATTAGGAATAATTGGATTATTAATTTACATCGTAACACCATCATTAGTACGCAATATTAGTCAATTAATTGATAATGTCCCGGAGTATTATTCAACCACTCAGAAATGGATAGGGGATGTGATCAACAATCTACGAGCAAACGACACATTGGGTATTGTGCCTTATCTTGAGGGAACAATCGGCAACTTAACCACACGCGTTACAACCCTCTTCACCCAAATATTAAACTCTATTTTGGGATTCGTGCTGAAGGGAACCGGCGTGATTGCCACATTCCTTATTTCCTTAATTATCTCTGTTTATATGCTGAAAGAGAAGGAGAATATTATCTCGGGTTGTAAAAAGCTTTCCGATGCGCTCTTTTTAGATCGTGAGCGAACAAGCTTACTAGCAGTTTTTTTCTCCTCCGTGGATGATATTTTCTCACGCTATATTATTGGCAAATCCATTGATTCAGCTATAATCGGTTTAATGTGTTATATTGGTCTAGCAATTATAGGAATTCCCTATGCAATCGTAATTGGATTTCTAGTAGGACTAACAAATATGATTCCCTATTTCGGGCCTTTTATTGGGATGATCCCCGCTTTCATCATCACGGTCTTTTCGGGGTTTTGGATGGCCGTCATTACCGTGTTTTTCATCTTTCTTTTACAGCAATTTGATGGTTGGTACTTAGGCCCACGTATTTTGGGGGAATCTGTAGGCATGAGCCCACTCTGGATTATTCTTGCTATTACGGTTGGTGGAAGATTATATGGATTAATGGGTATGTTTTTGGGCGTTCCAGTGGTCTCCGTATTGAAGAAGTTGTTGGATGAGTATGTCGCGAGACGCACTGCCATTGAGTAATTGATGATAAATAGGGCTTACTGAATGAATCGCTAGATTTCATTCAGTAA
>CAZVAO010000025.1:0-23025 GCA_964625175.1 uncultured Clostridiaceae bacterium | reverse complement strand
TGACACTGAAGCTTGAACAAGGTGAAAGATTAGCGTCTTGAGGCGCTTGTCGGCATCAACCCCTTATAGGGGTAGTGCAAACCACCCTTTTTAAGGGTGGTCATGATTTAATGAAGTACGTGGATTGCAGATAGATGTTAGATCCCGTTAGATCTTTTCTTCACTTTTAAACTGTGTGTTTTAATAGTTAGGTGCTTCATTTGGCTGCAATCCAATATTATAATCACTAGTTTAGCAATAAGATTATCATATTCCATAATCGCTCATTAGGTGGATCATTTACTAGTCTGTTGCTTTTGTTTCAACTCTAAAAAGCTCCCCAAAATACTTTATGCGTATCGGGGAGCTTTTGATTAGTTCAGAAAAACGTGTAGTTAATCGGTGATATGAATCACAATTGGAGCACTAAACACCAAGATGCCGCCTTCGTAGAGTTCCAGACTAAAAGATTCCGTGCGCGAGCCGCTACCACTGGTAGATGCTGTGTATTTACGATAAAATGCATAATCATATGTGCCAGACGTTTCATACATCAACATATTGTACTCTGAGGAAAAGCTGTCCGTTGTATAGGTCCCATATTGTAGTTGGGGCCAACTAAAGTCGTAGGTGTGATCTTCGAACTCACTGATATCAGAGGCAATACCGATCCCAGCCAGAGTGATGCATTCCCCTTCATTCAGATAGAAAACAAGGGGCGATGAAACCGTTATGACACTTGATATATACTGTGCAGTGGGCAGGATATTGATTGTAGCAGGCACATCAATGATGCTGGTTCCATCTGTGACCTTGATGATTACTTCGTCAACAATGGTCTCAGTAAATGACGCATTATATGATGGAATCTGCGGTAAGTAGAGGATATAGTTCGTTGGTCCGCCGTTACCCATGTTCCCACTTACAATCATGGTCCCATGGTCTACGCCACTAAAGCCAGTAATCATCAAATCCTGATGAGTGTCAATGGCGAGACTATGCACATCAATGAGCAAATCACTGGTGTGATAAACATTAAAGGTCAAATTCTCTATAGCAGTTGGTGGGGCATTATAGGGGACCATGGTCATCATATGGGTAACTTTAACATTGATGTCGACCTCGTTAATTCCATCAGAAACCGTTACTGTCAAGTTTGCAGCACCATATCGGTCATTGGACTGGTAGCGCAAAACATGATTGTAGACATCAAATGTGCCAATATTAAAGGAGAAAGGTGCAATTTGGACACGCGTTACAGTAAGTGTGTCACCGTCAGGGTCTGTCGCCAATTCATCTGCTCCAATAAGATTATAGGTCGTAGACGTGTAGGTGAACGCGACCGGGTCGGCTATGGCAATCGGCAGCTGGCTGGTTTTTCGTATCGTTATATGCGCCAGAACAGCTCTGTGATGACCGCCATCTGTCACCCAAAAGGCATAGTAGCCTGACTCATCTGCGGAAATATCCGCACTACGTAGCAAAATGGATTGCTGATTTGTTGCAATTGTTCCAGCTAGCACATTTGGTTGCACGATTGGTAAAAACCTGTCGATTAGCATGCCACTCGTGCTTCCTGCCAACAATTCGGGAAGAGTTAGGATGTAATCGGTCTGTTCGTCGATTTCTAATTCCAGCGGATTACCCAAAGGGGTCATAGCTAGTGGCTCGGTTAGGCCTTGCGGGATGATGATAATGCGAATCGGCACCTCAATGTGATAGGTTGCATTACTCAGTTCAAGCGCAAAGATTTCGGTTTCACAAGCGCTCACATCACTGGAGTGGTAAGTGAATCCAGCTGTAGAAACCTGTAGGTTACCGTAATTTAGTTCCGAGGAGTCGGTCAGCAGCCCTGATATGAGCATGGGGTCTGCAGCGATGCTCCATGCTAGGCTTTGGGAGTCCACGATCAGGTCGGTCTGTTCAGCTACCGCAAACGTCACAATTTCCTGTGTAGTACCGTAGGCACGCCCTGCGGTTATCGGAACGACATGAGTCATAAGGGATGGAGCACCGGAGGATCTGGGATATATATATATCGCCGCAGTCACGGTGATTTCGGCAGCCCCATCTGTTAAGGTGGCGGTGATTTTCTGTTCAGTGGTCGCAGTGACTGCATCAGCAATAAAGTCAAAGGCAAATAGGTTCTGTTTCATCTCAATGCGGCCATGACTCGGTGTAGTGGCAGATACAGCGGAAACAAGTGTTAAATCATCTGAATTATAATCCAATGCTAACTGGTCAACGCGAACCGTCAACTCTCCTTCGGAGAGCATAGCAAAAACAACGGGCTCTTCCAGAGCAACTGGAGCAATATTAATGGTTGTTTTTGGCGTGATGTGTATATAGATTGTCGCGGTTGTATCAAGGATGCCATCTGTCACAGTAACGGCTAATTCCTGTGTAACGGTTGTGCTGATGTCCGTTGAGCGGAAGGCAAATTGTTGCCCGTGGATTGGATCAATTGAGGCCGTATAATCTGGCCCAACCACGATTACAGGACCCAAAGTGACCACGTCGCCGTTGAGATCTGATGCAAAGTCCAGGATATTGACCATTAGCAAATCCTGTTCAGATATCTCATAGCTATAGGGGCTCTGAACGACAGGCGCTAGGTTCTGAGCAAGCGGATCGCTAACCGTGATTGTGACATTGACATCCGCTTCAAGAACACCATCGGTGACCGTCACAATTAAAGTTTGGTCCTGCATACCCGTAATATCAATTGAGTGAAATCTGAATGAGAGGTCATCAACCGCAATAACCTGATCACCAATATCCACGAGACTTGTTTCAGTAATAGACACAATTTCCAGAGGTGTTCCATTACGATCCGTAGCCAAATCAGAGGTATTAACGATGAGATCGGTCAATTCGAGTGTCGTAAATTGCACGGGATCTGCGAGTGGTTCAGGTGGTAAATTGACCTCATGGATATCAGGAGGTCCTATTTCATCTGAGGGTGTGATTCCAACACTTCTCTCTATAGGATCCCAGTTGACAATTGCGCCAGCACTTTCACCGATGAAGCGGACAGGGACCATCGTTCGTCCGTTAATAATTTGTGCGGGAACATCCAGCACAATAAATGATGTATGGTCTGAAGCAAGGTCTCTTACAGCGGCATTGACCGAATTAACTTGCAGTTTAATCTGCCGGTCAGCCGAAGTACCGGTGATCATCTTGGTGGCGCTTTGATAATCCACAGTCATACCAAGCCCTTCAAAGATGGCGCGTAGCGGTACGAGCGTGCGTCCCTCAATAATTATTGGTGGAACATCACATATTAGTGGTTGATCTCCAATTAATATGCTGATTTCGGGTAGTGCCAAGGCAGGCAGTATTAATAGGATGATGAGTGTGAGTCCGATGAAAAGCATTAGCGATTTTTTCACTATAATTCCTCCCACAGTATTATTCAGTTCAGTATGTCTTTATTCTATCATAGAAAGTAAGGATGCAAAACCGAGAAGTGGCAATATTTTAAAGTGGTTATTTAGGTGGATCAACCCTTCGCTATAGCAAGCGTTTAGGCTGTTTTGATAGAAATTTTGCGAATCTTAATCGTTTTAGCAGGAGTGAGGATTCTTATGTGGAAATACTATATTTGAGAAATATGTGTATTGCCGAGGAGGTAGAAAATGTTAGCAGTAGTAAATGCTCGCCTTGAGACCGTTACAAATGGAATCATTGAAAACGGTGTTCTCTTGGTGAAAGATGGAAAAATAGTTGCTTTAGGTGCAGATGTGCAAGTTCCAGAAGGAGCTAAGGTATTCGATGTTAAAGGACGCACGGTTACTCCAGGTATTATTGAGGCGCACTCACATGCCGGGATCAATGAAAAGGGTTTAGGCTGGGAAGGTCGCGATGGAAACGAAGCGACTTCACCAATTACACCTTGGTGCCATGCGCGTGATGCCATCAATATGTTAGCCGCTGACTTCGATGAATTCCGTGAAGCTGGAATTACAACGACAGGCGTTTTGCCCGGGAGTGCTAATCTATTGGGTGGTACTGCAGTTGCAGTTAAACTGCGAAAAACAACCATTGTTGACGAAGCCATAATTAAAGAAATCGGCATGAAGTCCGCTTTCGGTGAGAATCCTAAGGGCGCTTACGGAAAACGCAATATTGCCCCTTCAACTCGTATGGGTAGTGCCGCTGTTATGCGTGAAGCATTACATAAAGCACAGCAATATCTATTACGCAAAGAGGCTGGAGAGAATCAACAATTTGATAAATCATGGGAAGCCATGATTCCAGTCATGAAAAGAGAAATGCCTTTGTTGATTCACTGTCATCGCCATGATGATATTGTGACGGCTGTTCGCATTGCCAAAGAATTTAACCTACGCTATGTTTTAGAACATGTGACCGATGGTTACCTTCTGGTAGACTTCTTTAAAAAGAATGATATCGATTCTGCAGTTGGACCTACCATGAAGTATGGTTCAAAAGTAGAGAATAAAGATCGCGATTACAGAACAGCCGTTTTATTTGCACGAGAAGGTATCAAATTCTGTTTCACAACCGACCATTCTGTTATTTCTGGTCGCCACCTTCGTACAACCGCTGGCGTTGCAGTTAGCTGGGGCATGAGCAGAGAAGATGCATTGAAAGCAATCACAATCAACAATGCCCGTCATATTGGTCTTGAAGATCGCATTGGTTCGTTGGAAGTTGGTAAAGATGCAGACTTCGTTGTCTGGTCTGGCGATCCACTTTGTTTCTTATCCTTTGCAGATGTAACGGTTGTTGACGGCAAGGTCGTATTTGAGCGGGAGGTGCTGTAAATGTTATTACTTAAAAATGCGAAGATCTATCCTGTAGTAGGTGATGTCATCGAGAACGGTCAAATGCTCATTGACAATAATGGTAAGATCAGTGCGATTGGCTCAGAAGTTCAAGCGCCAGCAGGTGTAGAAGTGATGGATTTAGCTGGCAAAGTTGTTTTACCTGGCTTAATTGATATCCACTCTCACGTTGGTGTTTGGGGAGATGGTGAAGGTGATGCTGGCATGGATGGCAACGAGAAACCTGCACCCGTTAATGGTAAGGTAAATATTATTGATTCGATCAATCCTTTACAGCGCAGTTTTGAAGGCGCTCGCGAGGGTGGAATTACAACGGTGCAAATTGTCCCCGGTTCTGGTAATCCAATTGGGGGTCTAGGCATTGCCTGCAAAACAGCAGGTACAATTATTGATGATATGGTCGTTAAGAATCCAACAGGTCTTAAAGGTGCTTTGGGTGAGAACCCTAAACGTGCCCATGGCCAGACGCTCAAGCACGCGCCAGCTACGAGAATGGGTACTGCCGGTATGATTCGTGAGTATTTTGCAAAGGTTAAAGAATACATGGCTAAAAAAGAAAAGGCTTTAGCTGATGGTAAAATATTTGATTATGACATGCAGTATGAATCAGGTGCAATGGTTATTAATCGGGAGATTCCTTTGCGTCTACATGCTCATCGCCATGATGATATTGTTACAGCGGTACGTTTGTGTGAAGAACTCGATGTGAAATACAGCATTGAGCATTGTACAGATGGTCACTTGATTGCAGATTTCTTAGCTGAACATGACGTGACTGCCAACGTTGGTCCTGGTCTCTCTTCATCTGGCAAGGTGGAAACGGCTGACTTTACAGATGCTAACCCTGCTATTTTGCACAAGGCGGGTGTTAAGGTGTGCCTAATGTCAGATCATCCATTCTTAAATTGTCGTTATCTGATGGTTTATGGCGCCATTTCTGCGAAGTACGGCATCAGTGATCTCGATGTATTTAAAATGATTACCATTAACCCTGCTGAAGAGCTGGGGATTGCTGATCGTGTTGGTTCTTTGGAAGTAGGCAAGGATGCAGACTTTATCATTTGCTCAGGTCATCCATTCTCTTATAAGTCTGCGATCGAAGCAACTTATATTGAAGGCCAAAAAGTCTGGGAACATCCGGTTTATTAACGATTTGTCAGAAGGAAATAGCATGCTATTTCCTTCTTTAACTATTATGGAGGATTCTTATGATTGGTAAAAACGCGATAGAATTTATTACGAATAATAAACAACATTTTATAGATATTAGTGATCGTATTTGGAAATATGCAGAGGTAGGGCTGCAAGAGAATAAGTCAGCAGAACTGCTCGCTCAGACGCTAGAAGAAAACGGTTTTGATGTCGTTAGAGGGGTCGCAGGAATGCCAACCGCCTTTACAGCTAGCTGGGGATCGGGTTCACCAAAAATCGGTTTCTTAGCCGAATACGATGCGCTACCCCACTTGAGTCAAAAGACCCAAACGACGAAAGACCCCTTAGTAGAAGATGCACCAGGCCATGGTTGTGGTCATAATCTATATGGAGCCGGCGTTCTCGGTGGTGTATTAGGCCTCCAAGAGGAAATGAAAAAGGAACAACTTGCAGGAACGATTGTATTTTACGGATGTCCAGCTGAAGAAACCCTTGTCGGCAAAGTCTTTATGGCACGCGAAGGGCTGTTTGATGACTTGGATGTATCATTGACTTGGCATCCTATGTCCATGAATACGACATGGGCTGGGAGTAGCAATGCGATGAATTCTGTTAAATTTAACTTCCATGGGCGTACCGCACACGCGGCGGGTGACCCTCATAATGGACGTTCTGCCTTAGATGCAGTTGAGTTGATGAATGTCGGTGTGAACTATTTACGTGAGCATGTGATCCCAGATGCCCGCATGCATTATGTGATTACGAATGGTGGCGGTGAGCCGAATGTGGTGCCCGATAAAGCACAGGTATGGTACTACGTGCGCGCCCCACGGCGGTCCGATGTCGATGAAATCTTTAAAAGGGTCGTCAAGATTGCAGAAGGCGCTACCCTCATGACTGAAACTACCATGGATTATCGCGTTCTGGCAGCCGCTTATAACTATCTGCCGAATGAAGTTATCTCTGAAGTCATGCTCGAGAGCATGAAGGAAATCGGTGCTCCAGCATGGGATGAACAAGATATTGCCTTCGCGCAAGAATTAACAGAATCTTTCACAGACATGAAAGAAAAAGGTCTACGCGCCAATAATTTGTATGAAAAATATAAAGATGTCTATCTTCATAATGAAGTCATTGACCCTGTGGATAAAGGGAAAGCATCTGGTGGTTCTACAGATGTGGCGGATGTGAGTTGGATTGTTCCTACTGGACAATTTCTAACGGCTTGTAATCCACTCGGTAATCCAGGGCACTCTTGGCAATTTGTTGCGTGTTCTGGCATGAGTATTGGCCATAAAGGCATGATTCTCGCGGCCAAAACACTGGCTGTAACCGCATCTAAACTATTGCGCAACCCTGAGCTCATCAACCAGGCAAAAGCTGAATTTGCAGCTCAAACGAAGGATCGACCCTATGTATGTGCCTTGCCAGAAGATGCAAAACCGCCACTTGATCAACTACCCCAGCACTAGTATCAATCATAAGCACCTAGTGAGGATGCGTATTTACTAGGTGCTTTATAGAAAATGGATGGCTCAAGATGGACAAATACGACAGCAGTGATTTCACATATCAAGATTTATTCGCCTTTTTCATACCGATAGCGGTCAGTGTGATGCTCGTTTTTACAACACACACCATTCTGAACTCAGCGATGGCACGTACAGCCGCCTCTGCGGCAGCTATTGCTTCTTATGCAATAGCCAAGAGTGTTTTTGATGTTATACGGGCGCCGACTAAAAGTCTTGAGCGTATGTTTGTGGCGCAGTATCGCAGTAAATTGCTTTTTAAACGCTCAAATAAAATTGGTGTGGCAGTTATTCTGTTCTCAACTTCATTGCTGGTCCTAGTACGCTTTACAGGCTTAGGACATTTGGTATTCGTCACCCTTATGGGAATTAAACCCTCTTTTCTGCCACAGGTAGAACATGCGTTGACAATTTTCATCTTCTTTCCGACTCTTCTGGTGATCAAGGCAAGTATACAGGCGCTGGTTACCCTCAGCAAACGGACGGTGCACCTGACCATCTCAACGGTTCTGCGCATTGTGGTTATGTTTGCGGCGGCTGCATATATTGTTGATACCGGTGTTGTTAAAGGAGGGGCAATCGGCGCGGCTCTGCTTCTTGTGGGAATGTCCGTGGAGATTCTATATGTTTTTTGGGCTAGCAGAAAGTTAGGAGCCGGCCTTCCAGACAGTCCGAACAGCCCAGAGAGGCCTGAGTTGTCCGTTTCTGGATTATGGCGTTACTTCCTGCCCTTGGTGGTTGCTCAGGTAATTCATTATCTCGGTCAACCATCGATAAACGCCGGTCTGTCTCGAACGGTGAATGCGGAAGTTTCCATCGCAACCTATGCGCTTGCATATAGCTTTGCAATGATTTTTCTTTCCACATTCTTTAAAATGCATCAGGTGGTTTTGGTGTTTGTTAAGGATCGGCAAGGATGGAAAAAGGTGCTACGTTTCTCAGTAGCAATGGGACTGGCAAACACAGCCATACTCCTATCCGTGGCACTCCTGCCAGCAGGTCGGTCTTTTATGCAAACTGTCATGGGGGTACCGACCGCAATGTTGACACCTGTACTGCGGGGATTAAGTGTTTTGGCATTTGTCCCGTTGATCTTGTGTTTGAACGAGGCTTATTCCGGACTACTGATGTTGACCGGGCGAACATCTGTCATTACAGCGGGGAAGATCGGATCAGTGGTCGGCATTTTCATCGGGATTTTCCTGATTAGAACTTTCTTTCCTGGAGTGGAATATCTCATGGGGTGTATCACACTGATTGTCAGTTTTCTAACTGAAGGAGCTGTGCTTTATATGGCATCTCGTAGAACCGCACTTTTCACTGAGTTGCCGAAACCCCTAGCTGAGTCTGCAAACGCCTGCAGTGAATTGTAATGAGGATTTTTTGCAATAAAGGTGCTTATTTGATCGTAGCTGAAAGCACTTTGAGTTGAATCAACTGAAAAATATAAATAAGAGGTCAGTGGCGGAGACCGTCTCGGTGCTTAGCCACTTCTTGATGGAAGGGAAAGATTTACTTTGAAACTATATGACTTTCTGACTGATTTGGACAGCTCTAAATACGACCTAAACTGATGTGAGCAGATTGTTTGCGGCGCAAACAAAGCTTACAATTTAGGGATCAGCCGCGAAGATCAAAAAATGGCTGCGGGTATGGGCGGCGGCATGGCCGTTAGAGGAGCCTGTGGCGCATTGATTGGGGCCGTGATGATCCTTGGCCGTATGGAAGCCATTGAAAAAGGGCATGTTTGCCCGCATTTGAAGGTAAAAGTCAGTGGTTTTGTGAAAGAGTTTGAAGCACTTTTGGGGAGTACAGAATGTAACGAACTGCTAGAAATACATGGAAGAGGCTGTTCGAATTTAATTAAACGTACAGCTAAACTTCTGGATCAATATTTGGCTGAGTAAAGTAAATGCCGCTTTCGGGCGGTTTTACACGTTCAAGAAAGAATATGTTCTTTTTTTGCAGGATTAAGCACGGTTTCGTGGAATACCAAAAACAAAAGGTTTAAGGAAGTATATAATGAATAAAGTACTCGATTTTTATGACATTTATCCGAAGGTTGTGCCCGCTGGTAAAGAAACGATGATTCATGTCCGCTCTTTATTTGATCATGTGAGATTTATTGATGGGGCAGAGTATGAAGTGCTTTACTATCCCATGGAGCGCGTTTCTCCCTATGGGGAATATCAGTATCAAAGACCTCAGCTTGTGGTTGCTCAAGATGGTATGTTAGTGTTTTCACAGTATTTTGAAGCGGAACAGGAGCATATGTTTGTCATAAATGATCTTGATGAGAAAATGGATGCTTTGCGCTTTCGAATCTATTCTTTAGGGGAAGACTTGTTTATGAAGCGTCCTTTCAAAGGGGATTTGCATATGCATAGTTCGTATTCCGATGGCACTGAATCTCCGGCCTATATGGCAGCAAGTTGTCGTAAAATCGGCTTGGATTTTATGGCAATTACAGACCATCATCAATACGAGCCCTCACTTGAGGCCCAGTCCAAATTTGCTGAGTTATCAACCGATTTACTGATCTGTGCTGGTGAAGAAGTGCATTTACCCGATAACCCTATGCATATTGTCAATTTTGGTGGTCAAAGCAGTATCAATGAATTTGTTGCTCAACATGAAGAAGATTACTACCTTCAGGTCAAAGCTTTGGAATCCCAAATCGTTGGGGTGGAGGATCAGGATGCTCGCTTTCAATTAGCTTCTGCAAAATGGGGCTTTGAACGGATTCGCAGGGCTGGAGGGCTCGCTATATTTGCCCACCCATTTTGGGAAGTTTGGACCGGCTACTATGTATCGCGTACGGTCATCGATTATTTAATGGATCATCAACCCTACGATGCGATTGAGGTCTGCACGGGCTATTATGCACACGAAGAGTATGCTAACAATCTCCAAATAGCACGCTACTATGAAGAACAGCGTAAAGGTAAAGTATCAGCGGTTCTTGGCGTCAGCGATGCGCATACAGCGAGTCCAGAGCGCTTGTTTGGTTGGGCTTATACTGTTGTTTTTGCCGATGCACTTGAATTAGATTCGCTGGTTTCAGGTATAAAAGGTCGATGCAGTGTTGCTGTATCCTCATTACCTCATCAACACCAAATGGTTTATGGTTCTTGGCGTTTAGTGAAATATACGCAATTTTTGATTCGAGAAGTATTCCCGCTGCATGATCGGTTGTGTTTACCTGAAGGGGAGCAAATGCTGGCCCATCTAGCTGGGGATCGCCGGGCAGCAAAGCAACTCAGCATCATGCAGGGTCAAACGATTAATTTATATAATAGACTTTGGGCGAAGGTGGTATAATATGATTAGAGGTTCTGATAAGAAGATTGGTTTAGCACTTGGCGGGGGTGCTGCGCGCGGAGTTGCTCACATTGGGGCCTTAAAAGCATTTAGTGAGATTGGGATTGAATTTGATTATATTGCAGGAACGAGTATCGGTAGCCTCATCGGTGCGGGATATGCGAATCGCATGAGCTGGTCGGAGATGCTAGAAGTAGCACATAAATTCGATGTCAGAGATTTAATGAAATGGCGTAAGTGGAACATCGGCTACGACTCCCAAACAATCGAGGACTTAGTGGTCAAATTGTTGGGTCAAAAGAATATCAACGAGCTTAGCATACCCTTTTCTGCCGTATCGGTTGATCTGCGCAGCGGACAAGAAATTATTATTCAGGAAGGGTCTGTTGCTAAGGCAATTCGGGCAAGTTGTAGTATTCCGGGGGTTTTTTCAGCTGTTGAGATAGAAAACATGATTTTAGTCGATGGTGGGGTACTCAATAACGTGCCTGCCAATGTCGTGCGGAGAATGGGGGCAGATATTGTGATCGCCGTCAATTTAACCGCAGGTGTCTATGATAACAATAACACTTATAATTTTTTTGAAGTGCTATACACTTCATTTAATATCATGGTACACAATAATTCACTGCTTGGCAGAAGATATGCAGATCTTGTTATTGAGCCTGATCTTAATCGGGTGCCTTTCCATGTCATGAAGAATATCGATGAGGTTGCCGAAAAGGGTGCAAAAGCTGTTTATAAGGCATTGCCAGAACTAGAGAGAATCTTGATGCAAAATTAGACGGAAGTGGTGAAGGTCTTATTCATATTTGTGGATCAAATATTTTGCACAATAAGCGATTAAACCCGCTTAAATAGGGGGTAGATTTCTGCCACTGTGAGTTAAATAATGCTGACATTTATACAACAACCTAGCCGGCAATGCCGGCTTAATATATTAAAGATGAGAATAATACGAGTAGAAGCAGGGGGATCAACATGTATGTAATCGGAATTGAAGGCGGAGGCAGTAAGTCTGACTTATTAATGAGTGATTTGACAGGAAAAATTGTAGCACAATGCAGTGGGGGCGCTTTAAATCTCTATAGTTCTGGTACACAAGCTGCTCTCGCAAATTTAGCGGAGTTAATTGCTCAAGCGCTCGCGATTGTGGACACAGGCATCGGTCAAATTGCTGGAATCTGCTTAGGCAGTGCTGGACTCGGGCGTGATCAAGAACGGCAGGCGGTCGCCTCTTTTTTGCGAGACTTGGGCATGCGGGGAAAATTGCTTTTAGTGAGTGACGCCGAGATTACCCTTCAAGCGGCATTAGGGGGCCAGCAGGGTGTTCTGCTTATCGCCGGGACTGGATCAGTGGCATTTAGCCTCAATCAAGACGGCCAGGTTCGCCGCTGTGGGGGGTGGGGGCATATTCTGGGGGATGAAGGCTCTGCTTATGATCTCGGCCGTAAAGCATTGCAAATGGCGTTACAAGCCTACGATGGCCGCTGTTCAGAGACTTTGCTGTTGCCAATGGTTATGGAGTACAGCGGTTTGAACTCGCCGAATCAATTAGTGCCATATATCTATCAAAACTTTGATAAAGCGCGCGTTGCAGAATTTGCGCCGTTAGTTGAGCAAGCTGCCTACCGCGAAGATGCGGTGGCTATACGTATTTTGCAAGAGACGACATTGGCACATTATCAGATGATTAAAGTGTTGCTAGAAGACCTCGATCAGAGTGCGCCGATTCAGGTGATTGGCCACGGAGCTATTATGGAAAAAAGCCAGGTGATTTATAAGAGTCTCATCATGAAGCTATCCGCGGAATATCCTGAGATTGCGTTCGGGCATCTAACTGAACCACCTGTCAGCGGAGCACTATCTTTAGCACTGGGCTTAATACATTCTGCTGATGAATGAAAATATGAAAATGACAGAGCATCGCAACCCTGCGACTGAGTTGATAGACACCCTCTCTACCGATGATATTCTCCAAATAATCAACAACGAAGATCGAAAAGTAGCTGAAGCGATAGCCAAGGAACTCCCAGTGATTGCAGCAGTGGTTGATCGCGTCGTTGCATCTTTTCTGCAAGGTGGTCGCCTCTTCTATGTGGGCTCAGGAACAAGTGGCAGATTGGGTGTATTGGATGCTGCGGAGTGTCCACCAACATTCAGCACGCCAACTGATTTAGTTCAAGGAATTATTGCCGGTGGAACAAAAGCACTCATCACTGCGGTGGAAGGGGCAGAAGATGATGAGGTGGCAGGCGCCAAAGCGGTTCAAGATGCGCGTATCTGCGATTTAGATACGCTCATAGGTATCAGTGCCAGTGGGACGACGCCTTTTGTTCTAGCGGCCGTTAGCGAGGCCAGGGCACGCGGCGCTCAGGGTTTTGGGATCACCTGTAATCGCGGCTCGGCTCTGAGCAAGGTCGCAGAGCAAACGATTGAGGTTGTCGTCGGTGCTGAGGTGTTGAGTGGTTCTACTCGCATGAAAGCGGGAACCGCTCAAAAAATGATTTTAAATATGATTACAACAACGAGTATGATTAAGCTAGGGAAAACGTATAGTAATTGGATGGTCGATTTAAGGGCCACCAATCGTAAATTAAAAGAGCGCGCAGTGGGTATTGTGCAAGAGGTGACTTCCTGTCAGCAAATCCAAGCACACCAAGCGCTTGAGGCCTGTGATTGGCAAGTTAAAACCGCTATTTTGATAATCATGAGGGATTTAACTGCCACCCGTGCACAGCATATTTTAGCTGAAGAGAATGGCTTCTTACGAAGGGCATTGGAGCGAGAGGTTTAATAATGACGGTATTAGTGGGATTAGATCAGATTGCCAAACACAATCTTTTGGCACAAAAGCGAGTAGGGTTGATTACTACAGCTGCTGCTCTAGATCAAAATTACAATTCATCCGTTGCCGTGTTACGTGAGCGAAGCCAATTAATGGCTTTATTTGCCCCTGAACATGGTTTATATGGGAGTGCTCGAGATGCCGTTCCAATCGTGGATTCGATCGACCCTTATTGGCAATTACCCGTACACAGTTTATATGGTGAACAGCTGCAACCAGCACAAGATACATTAGCGGAATTGGATGCTTTAGTCTATGATATTCCAGATATCGGGGTGCGTTTTTATACCTATATCAATACGATGGCCTATGCCATGGAGGCGTGTGCGACCGCAGGTATTCAGTTTGTGGTGCTTGACCGACCGAATCCCTTGGGTGGGGAGGTTATTGAAGGGAATCAGCCGGACCTTGCTTTTCGCTCTTTTGTAGGCAGATTTCGTTTGCCGGTGCGCTATGGGTTGACGACGGGTGAATTGGCGGCCTATCTTAACGCAACCTATCACTTTAACTGTGATTTGAAAGTGGTTCCGCTTACTGGATGGCAACGCTCTATGTACGAGGATGATTTAGGACGGGTATTCATTAATCCGTCACCCAACATATCGAGTTTTCAGACCGCTCTGGTTTATCCAGGGACGTGCCTATTGGAGGGGACGAATGTTTCGGAGGGCCGAGGGACAACGCGCCCATTCGAGTATTGTGGGGCGCCTTGGATTAATCCCTATCACTTGCTAGAAGCGTTGGAAGCCTTGCAGTTACCAGGGGTCGTATTTAGGCCAATCTGGTTTACGCCAACGCTCGGGGAATACCGCAATCACCACTGCGCGGGTGTCCATATAATCCCAATTGAAAAAAGCAACTTTCGCCCCTTTGAATTGGGCATTAAGTTGCTCGATACGCTACAGTTATTATATCCAAAACAGTTCAGATGGACCGATTATGCAGAACTGCCCAATACCATCTATATCGATTATTTATTGGGAACAGATCATTATCGTAAAGCGGAGAAAAGTGACGTATTCTTAAACGAAAGTTCTCATTATTGTCAGCAGTTTCGCAGTGAAATCGCGCCTTATTTGCGCTATTAATACAAAACCCACAATGCCGTAAAGTTTCGATTCTCAAATCCCTAATTCTAGGGGGGTGCTCTAGCCGATGATTCAACCTTCCTCTTAAAGAGGCTTGGCATTCTGAGCAGCAATCAAGCTCCCAATGTGAGTATGTTGGTTTGAGAATGGCAAACTCTACGAACACCGTAGGTCGTGCTTTGTCTATATTTATTATACTCCTTTTCAAGAGTATTGTAAACGCGACGGAGCTCGGAGACCAGGTAACCACATTATGTGACAACATTGAAAATTACCATTCCCACATTTTATTAACACCACTTAAGAAAGGTATTCGATTATGAAAGCGGAGATTATTTGCATCGGGACAGAATTATTATTAGGGGATACGATCAACACAAATGCCTCTTGGATTGCGCGAGAACTTGCCAATATGGGCGTTAGCGTTTATCATCACATCGTTGTAGGCGATAATCACCAGCGCTTAGCTGAAGCCTATCGGCAAGCTCTAAGTCGAGCCGACTTGATTCTTTGTACAGGTGGTCTAGGTCCTACCCAAGACGATATGACTAAAGAGGCCTTGGCGCAAGTCTCTGGTCGCCCACTCGAGCGCAATGCTTTGGCAGCGCAATGGCTAGTGGAACGATTTGATGCCCGCAATTACCAAATGGCTGCCAATAATTGGCGGCAAGCCGATTTTCCTATGGGCTCAATCCCCTTATTTAACCCCAATGGAACGGCCCCTGGTTGCCATTTAATACTAGAGAACCAACAATCGGTCTTTCTGATGCCTGGTCCGCCACGTGAGATGAAACCTATGTTTGAAAGTTACGTAAAACCTTGGATTGAGAAGCAGAGTCAGGTTGTTTTAAGATCACGCGTTTTACATATTATTGGCATTGGCGAGTCCACTGCAGAGGAAATGATCAAAGATCTCATTTCGGTGCAGACTAACCCAACCATTGCACCCTATGCTTCTTATGGCGAAATTAAATTCAGAATAACCGCTCAGGCACAGAGTGAAGAAGCAGCTTTCGAACTCATTGAACCTGTAGAGAGGGAGCTGAGAGTACGCTTTGGTGACAACGTCTATGGAAGTGATGATGACGATCTTGAAACGGTCGTTTTTAGGTTGCTTAAAGCACATCAGCTGACCATTGCTTGTGCGGAATCTTGCACGGGCGGTTTTCTTGCTGCTCGCTTGATTAATGTACCAGGTGTTTCCGAAGTGCTGTTGGAGGGTTTTATTACCTACAGCAATGAGTCGAAAATCAAGCGTTTGGCAGTTAGCCCGACTACTTTAGCCCAATATGGGGCAGTAAGTGCTGAAGTGGCTGCCGAAATGGCAGTAGGAGTCGCTCAAGTAAGTGGTGCCAATGTCGGCGTTGCCACAACAGGCATAGCAGGACCTGGTGGGGCAACCCCCGAGAAGCCCGTAGGATTAGTCTATGTGGGACTAGCGATCAATGGGCGCGTTCAGACTCAAGAGTTTTACTTTCCAAACAATAATCGTGCAGGGGTGCGATCCCGTACAGTTATTAAGTTGCTCGATTGGCTCCGCCGCGAACTCGAGAATCCCATAAATGGGTGATCTCGTTGTTGCTTCGAAAAACACTTAATCAGCATACCAATTGTATAGCCTCATTGCGTGTTTTTGCTCGCGCCTTGAACTTCCGTCAATTTTGAAATTCTCTTATGTTGAGTATTTAAGAACTGCGTTCCGTTGAAGCGGCACGCAGTTTTAGTTTTCAGCAGATAATCGCGCCAAGACTTCACCGTATTTCCTGGATTCTCGCTCGTTAAGTATTCGGAAATTGCGGTGTTACTGCACAAAATCCTCATGCGACGTACCCCATGTAGGCCATCATTTCGGATTTTGCTAGCGTCTTGGTCTATTCCGTCAATTTTGTTTTGAGTGATATAAATGGGCGATTTCGGCGTTACTGAATAATATCTCCCGCCAAGCGACTAACGCCTTTTTGGGGCACGGGGTACGTGACACGGGGTACGAAAAAGAGCGAATAAATAATATCGCCCATCGCCTCTTGGGGGATCGGGGATACAGTACGAAAATTGCCCATCGCCTAAATAACAATGGGAGAAAGGTGAATGTTAGAAAGGTGAATAAAGAAAATAGTTCTATTCCTATTCTTTTAAACTAATAAAAGCACGCTTTGCGTGCCCTTCCTATTACCATCGCTTGCCCTATTTGGAACACCATAGGGCTTGCCTCGTGTGGAACACGGGGCTTGATAACTGTTTGACTATTGTTGGGCAAAGTTTTATTCTCCCCTGAACCCCTGACCAGCGTTTAACCACACTTAATGGTGCGCAAGCGCCTCCTCTTACAATCGCTTGACCATTGCTTGACGCGCGTCAGCCCTGCACGCAGTCTTGAAGAGCGGAGCGACGTAAGAAGCTCTGCTAACAGGGCCAGCGCATTCAACGGACGCGCAGCGGCCTTTCAACGGCGCTTTAGCGCCTTACAGCTAACACCTTCAGCAGCCTATAGAAATCACTGTAAATCCCATACCCAGTTTGTTTGATCTCGGGATCATTTTCGATGATCGTGAGTGATCCCATCAGGTCTGTTTCAATAATCAGCGCGGCTGAAGTGCCGTTAACGGTGGCGAGTGGATGGTTGAGTGGAATCTCTTGTAGACGGACAGAGCCTTCTGGGTGACCATTCACAAGGGTACCTTGGCAGATGAGCTTTAATGTATGATGGCGCTTATACGCAGCCTGTAGGTCAGCAGGCTGTAGATTGTTGATGCCATTGGTTATTACGTCTACAGGTGTGATATTGGCATCCATAAGGGTATTCATCAGCACGGTTGTCTTGAAAGCAGCATCATAGCCTTCAATGTCGTGAGCGGGATCGGCTTCCACGAACCCGACGCGTTTCCCGTCCTCTAGCGCCTCTTCAAAGGAGCGACCTTGAGCGAGGGCCTCCAGTAAAAAATTAGTGGTGGTGTTGAGGATGCCGGTGAAACCCAGGATCCGACAATGGGGCAAGGTATCTTTCACTAGATTAAAAACAGGGGTGCCATCCATGACGGTCGTTTCAAATAAGAACTGAACGTGATGAGCGCGTGCTAGTTGTTGTAGGCGCGATGCTGCAAAGGCTAAGGGCCCTTTATTTGCTGTAATCACATGCTTTGCTTGATTTAATGCCGTTTCCATGTAGGTTATTGCCGGCTGCCCATCTGCAATATTTAGGGGGCTCAGTTCGATTAGTACATCATAGTTCCCTTGAGCCAAAAGGTCTTCAGTCGTTTCTTCAGTCAAATCGGGGTAATTTGGAGTGAAAGGTCCGACTGTTTGGCGCCAGTGCAATACTTCCCTAAGGTTAATCCCAAGTGGATTCACGAGATTTCCACTCCTGCCAGTGGTAATCCAGGCGATTTGATAATTGATGTTGAACTCACGATACAGCCTCGACTCATGATCAAGTAGTATTTTACAGAAGGCTTGGGCAGCGTTGCCAAAACCGATCATAGCGATACGAATATTGTTGGGTGTGTTTGACATGATAGGGGGTCCTTTCTATTGGTGGAGATGGATAAGGTAATGTATTTGCTAGCTCATATTAAGAGATTAGCTCCTACTATGTATAGGGTTAGGTAGCTTGTCTCGACCTCTAAATTAATCTGCGTCTGCAAGACACTCAAAACCGTAGAGATTTGCTTTGCACGGACCTATAATAAGCGATGTGTGATGGGTGATGGGCGATGGGTGACAGGCGATGAACCTGACCAACTGACCAACTACTTTCTATAATAAAGGCAGCTTTCAATTAAGAAGCTGCCTTTTAATTTTGCTAAAATCATTAAGTTCTGATAGCTCCTATCCCCATTCCGATTTTGAGTTGCAGAAATGCGGAGATATCAAGGCACGTATAAAAATGGGAAACGAGGCTGTACAATAAAGTACGCCGAGTCAACATTTTACAGAGTAACGCAGATAGCGCCTATTTATGCTACTCAAACGCTATTCTTGGTTAACGGTGGGGTAAACCTCCATAATTTCCATCATGAATATACCATTACCAACCGGTTTCCAAGAAGCGAGCCGACCACCATACGTTTGATACGTTGTCGCGCCACCTTCTCCTTTAGTCAAATAACGTTCGATTTTATCAAGGACTTGCTGTGAATCTGTGCCAAAGAGGAAATCACAATAGACAGTGAGGATATCCCAGTGATTTTCAATGATATCTTGTTCGTGACTATTCCCCCAAGAAATTAAAAGATAAGGATTGTATTTGCTATTGAGAGCCGTTGCTCGGCTACTGGCACTATAGTTACTGGTATTGAGTGCTGATATCGTTAAGGTCATATAGGGGAAGTTGGCGAGCCGTGTGATATATTCATCACGTGTATCTGCTTCCTCAAGTGTCAAATAATCACCTTCATCATCGTAAAACTCAACACCTAGAACTGCATTTTGGGGATTATAAACCAGATTGCGATAGCCTGTATCGCTGACGAGTGATTCATCAATCAATTTAACAAAGTTGAGAACGTCAAGTTGAGGCTCTCCATCAGCTAAAGGTGCATAATAGCGAAATCCAGTGGGATAATTCGCGAGGTTTTCTAGGATGATGAAGGGAGCGCCTTCTGGTGTATAGGGCGATAATCGATCGGTATCAAATAGACGGATCAAAGTAGCAGCAGCTTCTGCACGCGTGATTAGACTCGTAGGCTTTAAGCGCCCATCCCCATAGCCCGTAAGCAATCCTAAGGCATAGGCATCAAGTGCGGCATTGCTATATGCATAGGTGCTAAATGAAACGTCTTTAATTTCATTTTTGAGGTAAGGGAGGAGCATCCGATCTGCTTGAAGATCAAAGAATTTCGCGGCTTGAGTCATGATATAGGCCGCTTCACCACGTGTAATCGCTGCTTTAAGAATAAAAATATTGTTGTAGGGACCTGTACCATATTCATAAGGGAGAAGCCGCAATTTTACCGCATCAAAAACCGTGCCTGTGGCCCAATAGGAATCGGATAAACGGAGAATGCTGTAGACCTCATCGAATTCTTCTTCCCAGGGTAATAACTCTTGATCCTGGGCAGTTTCTGCGATGATTGCATCTAAGTTTTCTTGACCAATGTGGTTGCTGATTGTGCGCATCACCATGCAAATGAACTCCACGCGGGTGACATTGCTATTGGGACGAAACGTATTATCAGGATATCCTCCCAAGATACTCACATCATTCAGGGTATCAATATCTGATTCTGCCCAATGCAATGACGTATCCGTGAAGGCCAGTCCATGGAGAGGTGTCAGCAAAACCATAGTAATTATGATGAGGGGTATTATCTTACGTAACATGGATATTTCCTTTCTCACATATAGTAATGAGTTGTTGATAGTTATCTTTTGCTTATTATAACATATAACATAAAAGTATGGTACGGTATTAGTAGTAGGGAAGAAGTTGATTATTTATCAGCAGTTTGCAGGAAGTTGCGCAATAATGTCAAAATTAACTGAAATTAAGGAGGACTGATTATGATACATAAACCAGAGATTAATCAATTTTTTGATTATAGTCGAATGCAAGATAGTCTGCATTTATGGGCTAAAGAAAAACCAGATTTGTGTAAATTGGAGATTATCGGAAAAAGCCATCAAGAACGCGACATATTTGCCCTGTCGATCACTAATTTTAAAGTGGGGAATCCTGACTTAAAACCTGCATACTATATTGATGCCTGTATCCATGCTGAAGAAGTCATGGGCACCAATATCGTGATGTATATCGCTTGGCATTTGATGGAGAATTACGGCAAGGATCCACTTGTTACAAAGTTGTTAGATGAACAAGTATTTTATTTGCTACCGCGGGCCAATCCAGATGGTGCGGAATTTGTGATTAAGCAGGGACAACCTTGGTGTGGGAACGGACGTTATTTGCCAGGTGAAGAGCAACCTAAAGATGGCTTTATCTGGCGTGATCTGGATCAAAATGGAGTTGTCGCTCAAATGCGAATCAAGGATGCCGACGGCGAATGGAAAATCAGTTCTGAAGATCCTCGCTTCATGGTGCTGCGCAATCCGTGGGAATTTGATGGAGAGTATTATCGCCTTTTACCGGAAGGTGTTTTTAACAATTATGAGGGAGAGTGGCACTTTCCTAAGCCGCGTGACGGTAATTTGAATCGTCAGTTCCCAGCGCTTTTCCACCCTGAAGGTCGCCAGTATGGTGCGGGTAACGTGCCTTTGGAAGAACCTGAATCACGGGCAATGGCGGACTTCATTCTAGCACACCCCAATATCGGTGGGCTGATGGCCTATCATACAAATGCAGGTGCAATACTACGACCATTTGGCGATAAAACCGACGAGCATTTTATCGGCAATGATTTAAAACTATACGAGGCATTAGGCAAAATAGGCACGGAGATTACTAGGTACCCCTTAATTTCTGTTTATCAAGGATTCACACCGAATAAAGACTCCGTCCGCGGCGGCTGCTTAGATGACTGGACATTTGAGTTCATGGGAATTCCCAGTTTTGTGACAGAATTATGGAATGTGAATCAAGCCGCAGGTGTTCGTCAAGAAGGGTTTTATCCAAGTGATGTGCGTACCGTCGAAGAAGAGGTCAAAGTATTAAATTACCTCGAGCAATATCTGGAGCGACCTTACCTTGATTGGCAGGCTTTCGATCATCCCCAATTAGGAGAAGTAGAAATTGGCGGCTGGGATCGCATCTGGGTATCCCGTAATGCACCACCTCAGCTCCTTGAAAAAATGGCCGTTGAACATTGTGAGTTCTGCCTCAAATTGGCGGCAACTTTGCCAAGGCTGGCCATTAAAAAGATAACGACTGAAAAAGTTGGGGATCATCTAACGCGCATTACCGCAACGATTACTAACCGAGGTTATATGGGAACTTACTTGACCGATCAGGCCTTGTATATGAAAGCGGATGATGAACCACGTGTGCGTTTAGCTGTTGACAAAGAATTTGAATTGGTTGAAGGTCGAGTTGAAGTCGTTCTCGGTCACTTAGAGGGCAGAGCAAAGCGCAAGGCCCCTTGGTCCCAGTGGGGTCCAATCTGGCAGCCTTCATTTAAAACCGTGCAGTGGATGATCCGGCATGATGATGCGGTAGAAGTGGCTGTCACCGCCTTTAGCCAGAAGGCAGGAGCTGTGACACAGAAAATTACGATCGAGTAGAGATATTCGCATCAGGTTTTCTGTTCCTATGACGTCTCATAATAATAAAAGATGTGGTCGCCCAATAGGCGCCCACATCTTTGTGCTTATGCAATGCATAGATTTTTAGCTATAGCGTTAATTGGATTTTGCTGAAGGGTTAGGCTTAACGACTAAGTGTTATTAGGAGACGAACCGCACTTAGCACAGCGTGGGGGTCTTCACTTGTGTAACTAACGGTGTCGCCCGATTCGCGTACACTGCCAATTAAACGTGAGGCGCCATCGGCAAGCCCAGAGTTAAGGAACTGCACCTTCCCCGTATAGAGCGGGCCTTCTAGGGGGCGCGCTTGACGATTTGGCAGATCCGTTAAAGCCTCCTGTGCCGCTTTTCTGATTGCATCAACTGCTTTAAGCGGGTGCAGGCATTTTGCACTGTAGCGGGTAATCGCCTCTTTGACTTGAACAAACGTAATATTCCCATCAAATAATGCTTGTACTTCCGCATTTAAAACTTGGTCGCCCGTAACCATAACAACAGGAACGCCAAAGAGACCAGCAATAGCGGTATTTAAACCCGTCTCACCGACAAGTTCATCATTCAACCAAATGTTATCAACAGATCCACCGCTAATCGTGTGGCTCAAAACGCCAGGGCTATTATTGCGCGCATGATAGCCAACAAACATAACGGCATCATAAGATTCATCTAGATCTTGCATCATACCCATGGGTTTGGTTGTCCCCGTGATTAATTTGGCCTCTTTAGGAAGCATCATTGGAATAAGATTGGTCATCGGTCCATGGGAGTCATTCACAACAATTTCTGTTGCGCCAGCGGCCAAAGCACCCTCTACTGCGGCAGCAGCTTCGCGTGACATCTGCTCGCAGGCACTGCGATAGTGGAAGCCAGCCTTATTCGTGTGCTCACTATTAACGACGTCGCAGATTCCCTCAATATCAACAGATATAAAAACTTTCATAAGTCGATCCTCCTTCTATGATAAATAGTAGTTCGTTGATTAAACACGATTTCCTGTATTTTGCGCGATTTAATTATGAAAAAAGAGTGAAATACATTTTATAGAGAAGGTGAAACAAAAAACATTGCGTGAGTGAATGCATTATGCGTATAATACCTTT
>CAZVAO010000024.1:3039-23222 GCA_964625175.1 uncultured Clostridiaceae bacterium | reverse complement strand
CAAGGTCATACCGAAACCATTAAAACCGGTATCGCTGAATATGACAGAGGCATTAATAGATGAACCGATCGATCTTATTACACCAGACCTACTGACATTAGAAGCGTCTGAAGAAGAACCCATTGATTCCCTTTGGGGGGATCTCACAATGGACAATAAACCCCTTGATCTTTTGCAACCAACGGTTGTAGAAACTGAATTAACAATCAGCAAACCGACCCCTAAACCACCAGTAGTTGAGAAACAGCACATTGAACCGCTTGAACAACCAACGTTAGAACATAATTCAGTGGCTATGTTTAATTTTAGTGGTGAGGATCAGTTGGTCAATGAAATTCCACTACCCATCATCCCAGAGCCTGAAATGGAGCCCCAACGTGCCCACTTACAGGATTTAACAATCATGAATAATCAACCACCCGAGCATGAATTAGCCATGGAGTCAGAAGCGCCTTTAGTCCAAGAGAATGACTTGTTTAGTCTTACACCAGCTGTTGCAGAGAAAACACCTGAAGAGGATGCAGCTAAGCCTTTCGACATTATTGCATGGCTTGAGGCCAACCAGTTCGACTACCATGACCTGCGCCCGAATGGCAGGCTATGGGTTATTGATCATATTAATGTGCGCAGAGAGTTGCGCCGTTTACGTAGCAGGGGTTATTCCTTCACTTTGCATATTGAGTCGCCTGAGGCCCCCAACAAAGCCACAGCATGGTGCCTGGAAGAGTAAGAGTCAGCAAACACGGATGAACTTAAAAGAAGGTTGTGTTATAACACAGCCTTCCTTTTTAATATCTAATCATGTGAACGTTTGCTATCTTTTTTATTCATTTACTATAGAACCGTTCGACCGGCTCCACACAAGCTAGTCATAGACTATAACGTCATCTAAATATTTGTGTTCTACGCTCTCCTGAAAAATAACATCCCGCAAACAGAACCTCAACTACTTCCCGACGCAAAATTGGGAGAAAACATGTGTTAAGAGATCCTCCTCAACCGCTCGACCAACAATATTCCCTAAACAGATCGTAGTGTTCTCAACATCGATATTGACAAGATCAATTGGGATTCCGGCTATCAAAGCCTGTATGGCATTCTCTAAGTGATCTTGAGCCTGTTGAAGAAGGTCGATATGGCGGACATTACTGACCAGCACATGATTGCTAGAATCCAACTGGCCTCCCAAAAAAAGATCCTTTACTATTTCCGCCAATTCTGATTTCCCTAATGCCTCTGTTGCAGAAAGATGACAAATAGGGAATCCATAGTCCCTCAATTCGTTTTCGGTGACTCTGGCTGGTAGATCGATTTTGTTGACAATAATAATAGCCCTTTCAACCGGCAATAGCCGAATCAGCTCTCGGTCTTCGGGTGATAAAGCCTCCGCAGAATCCAACACCAACAATACCAAATCCGCATTGGAAAATGCTTGGCGCGAACGCTCTACGCCTATTCTTTCTACAGGATCATCGGATTCTCGAATACCCGCTGTGTCAATAATCCGCAAAGGAATCCCGTCTAAGTTCAGCATTTCCTCGACCGTATCCCGTGTGGTGCCCGGAATTGCCGTAACAATGGCACGCTCCTCCCCTAATAAGTAATTCATTAAAGAGGATTTACCCACATTAGGGCGACCAATAATGACGGTGTTGAGACCTTCTCGCATAATTCGCCCCGTTTTACTACTCGCCAACAAGTCAGCAATTGATTCTGAAACGTGTTGAAGCGCTTGATTTAAGAGAATTTGGGATTGTGCCTCATCTTCATACTCGGGATAATCAACATTTACGGCTATCCCCGCTTGAATGTGAATAATTTGATCAATGATGTGGTTGATTTTTGCGGAAAGTCGGCCTTGAAGCTGACTCATCGATACTCTTAGCGCATTATTAGTCTGGGATTTAATGATGTCAATCACCGATTCTGCTTGCACTAAATCAATCCGGCCGTTAAGAAAGGCCCGCTGTGTAAATTCGCCAGGATCCGCCAATCTTACACCGTCGTGAGCAATGACAAGCTCTAAAATGCGCCGCAATGGCTGGTTTCCACCGTGGCAATTGATTTCTACGATATCTTCACGTGTATAGGTGTTCGGCGCTTTCATCACACCGATTAACACCTCATCCACAATATCATCCTGCGCGTCAACAATCTTGCCATAACAAAGATGATGTGATGGAAGCTGATTGATTTGCTTCTTATTCTTCGCCCGAAAAATCTTGTTAACGGCCTCAAAGGCACGTGGACCACTCACTTTTACAATACCGATTCCACCCTCGCCCATCGCTGTGGCAATTGCTGCAATCGTATCCACCCTAACACACCCTTTCGTATATGGTTTATCTATTAAACATTCATTCTACCGATATTATACACGCATCTCAGCTTATCTGCTACCTTTGGGCAGAAGTCAGGGGTTCGGGGTTCGGGTGAATTATCCGGCGTCGTATTGCTCTTGGCGATAGATTGCTAAATGAAGGAAGTGCTTCCTCCTGCTGTCATTCTGTGAAGCGCTTGCACGACAGAAGAGTTCATTAGATAATGAGTAGCGAAAAGCACTATAATGATTAATCCACTATCTCAATCAATAGACAGGCCCCATTGGTTGGAATCTAAGTGCTAAATTGGCTCGGGAGCAAGTTGCGGCAACCGTTTAGGCAACAATGAGTGAATTTGAGGCCATGTAAAGGCGATAATAACTGAGAATCCATCTCTGCACGGGATTATTTGATTGTTGATTGAAAAAGCAACCGCTAAGACAAATCATTAGGGTCCGTCCCGAATGGTTGGAAACTGAGTTATTCTAACGAAAGGTAGACCCAATTGATTCATACCCATACATAATCGGGACTTTCACGATGCTTTTACCCCAAAAGAAACATAATTTTACTGTTGGTTCTTATATCGCGGCGTTTTTCTTAGCTAGAAAGTCAGCCAGAAAAGGAGAGTAGAACGTTCGTTGTTTTATATTAGCGATTAGCAAGTACAGCCTGAGAATATTCAGTGGGTCGAGACAGATCCGATCTAAATAGGAATTCAGGGCCAGAAAGACGTGCAAACACGCAAAGAACCTATAAAATATAGCAGAGTACCCGAGTAACCCTGAAATCCCCCAATAGAGAACACCACTCAATTGAGTTGGTGTTCTTGGAAGCATACTTAAGAGTTTTTTTGAATGCGGGTTATCGCTAAACCTATAAAAACCAAAACGGTGGCCCGCTAAAGCGGACCGCCGTTATTCTTTGCATAAAAGGATTTCAGAAATGTGGCTAATTCAAGGCGCGAGCAAAAACACGCAACGAAGCTATACACACTAGTATGCTGAGTAAGTGTTTTTCCGAGCAACGCCGAGATCTCCCACCTGCTAGCTTCTTTTATCCTAAACGCAGTGAATTAATTAAGCGTTTAAATCAAAATGCACCCCGATTTTACGGGGTGCATTTTAGATTAGTCACTAGCATTTAGAATTTCAGAATTGCGGAGAGGTCAAGTCACGAGTATGTTTGTGCAATGATGGCGTACATGCAGTACGTCGAATAAGCAAATATCCGAGCAACGCAGAGATCTCTCAATTATGGAATTCTAGTTACTTCTTTTTGACGCGATTGTCATACTTACTATAATAATGCTCGTAAGGATTACTCTCGGTCTTTGTTTCTGCTACCTTTTTATCTTGTTTAGGTTTTTGTACCTTAGCTGGCTTTTTGGGCGGCTCACTTACTTTTGGTTCTGGAGCTGCCTTGGTTCGACTTTCAAGCTGAACCCGTTGTTTTTCTGTTGCTTGATAATTACGCTCTTCATGAGCAGCTTGATTTTGCTCCTCTGTTTGGTTGTTCTGCTTCGAATTGCGGTTGCTTGGACGACGCTGATAACGCCTATTACTGCGGTCGCCACCTGCTGCAACGATAACGACCCGCCTATTCGGATCATCACCTTCACTAAACGTGTTAATCCCCTCGACCTCTTGCAAAGCCATATGGATAATACGCCGCTCATAAGAATTCATCGGCTCTAGGGAGATTCTGCGCCCTGTTCGTCGCGCTTTTTCTGCCATTCGCTTACTAAATTCGATAATCTTTTCTTTACGCTTGTCGCGATAACCGCCCGCATCAATACTAACGCGATGATAGCCGTCTCGTTGTTTGCTATAGACCAGTGACGTTAAATACTGAATTGCGTTCAGTGTCTCACCATGTTTACCAACGATTAAACCAATGTTATCGCCAGAGATCGCAATATGCATGATGCCTTCTTCTGTTGAAACCAATTCAGCCGTACTGCCTTCTACGATATGATTCGCTAATTGTTGAACAAAACTGACAATTTCTTGCTCTTGAGCTTCAGTTGCCGGTTTGCGTTCGGAGGTATTTTGCTTAGGACTAGCAGCTTGTTTTGTGTCTTGCTGGCTAGCTGGTTTTGCTTTTTGTTGTTTCGGTGCTTTCTGAACTTCTTTTACCGTTTTAACTGCTACAGCTTTTTCTGTTCTCTCTGGCAAACGACTATCGCTGTTTAAGCCACTGACTAATTCTGTTACTTTAATAATGGCTGGTTTAACACCAATTAACCCTAAAAATCCGGAAGATGGTGGTTCAATTATATCGACTTCAATATTGTCTCTAGCTGTATTAAGTTCAATTAAAGCTAGATTGATCGCCTCTTCTACGGTTTTAGCGCTTTTAATTACGCTTTTTTTCACTTTTCTTTACTCCTTCTACGGGTACTAATTCTTTGTTTTCGTATAGTTTATTAAAAATAAGATATTGACAGATAGAAAAAACGTTGCCAACTACCCAGTAAAGGGCAATGCCGCTTGGAAATCGAAGTGTAATCCATCCCATCAAACCCGTCATGGCAATGTTCATTGTACCCATGTTGGCTTGAGCATTACCAGCAGACATAATTTTCGAACTGGTATAAGTCGTGATTACAGATAAAATGGGTAGAATTAAATAAGGCAGCCCCATTTCCCAAGCGTACGCACCATTGTTTGGAAACATTAAATTCAAACCTAGAAAGGTTGGCTCTGCAACCTGGTATAATTCAGGCAATTGTAAAGCGCCTATGACGGCGATCAGTACAGGAAATTGAATTAAAAGTGGTAGACACCCTGCTGCAGGGTTAACCCCATATTGTTGCCACAACTCTACAGTCGCTTCATTAAGTTTGTCCTTATCGTCCTTGTATTTCTTTTTTATCTCTTCCATTTTTGGATTAAGTTTTTTAGAAATATTGGAGAACTTCATACTACTAATATTTAATGGTAGAATAATTAGACGAACGAGAATAGTCAACATAATAATTGCTATTCCGTAGCTACCACTAATATTATAGAAAAAATTGACGGCCTGGACTACCAGATCTTTTAAAAATCCCATATTCTCCAGTAAGCCTCCTTAAAGTTAATTAACCGGATCGTATCCTCCTCGACCAAGAGGATTACAACGCAAAATACGCCATACAGCCTTCAGTCCGCCTTTACAAACACCATATTTGCTGACTGCTTGATAAGCATACTCAGAACATGTTGGGCGAAAGCGACAATGAGCGCCTGTATTACTTGTTACATTTTTCTGATAATAACGAATTAGGTTTAAAATGAGCTTTTTCACCTATTTCAACTCCTTAGTGCTCCTTAAACATTTTTAGCTTTTGGCAAGTTTCAATAAAAACTTCATCTAATCGTTGATAAGTGGCATCGACGCTATTCTTGCGGACCACAATGACAATATCATAATTATCATTGAAACGATCTTTACGCGAGCGAAATATTTCCCGCAATTTTCTCTTAATTCTGTTGCGCACAACGGCCTTACCTATTTTCTTACTTATTGAATAACCAATTCTGCTGTATTCTTCTTTGCCTTTTAGCACGTATAAAACCATCTCGTTGCTTACACTCTTTTTGCCTCGGCGGTATAGGCGGGTGAAGTCTCTGCTCGTTCTTAATGATTCATGACGACTCATATTCCCGCTCCTTCAAATTAAATTGAATAAAGTAAAAGGTCACTCGACGGTGACCTAAAAACCCAAACTCTTTCCACTGCCTTTTCGTGAGCAATCCTAATAGGATTACAGCACTATTCAACCCGTGAAAATCAATCACTGAAGTTCCTTTTATGCATTGGGTCGTGCAACACACAAAAGGTCACTTGACAGTGACCTAAACAGAAACTCTCTTTCGGCCTTTTAGACGGCGTCTCTTGAGAACTTTTCTTCCATCTGATGTTGTCATACGTTTACGAAAACCATGTGTTTTATTTCTTTTTCTATTATTAGGTTGGAATGTTCTTTTCACAGTTTTGCACCTCCCTGCTCGCGTACCATCCTATTATAGTTACTTTCTGCGACAAGGTCAAGATTTCTATTGCTAAAACTCCGTTATTATATATGTTTTTAGCATTTATTGAAAGTTATCCACAGGTTTGCATTGCTGAAAGAGCCTTAATTTGATATCATAATAAGTGCATATTAATACCCTTAAGCTAGCAATATATTAGGGATCAACATCCTCGCTGTCACTTTTTGTCACGTTGGATTTAATTTTGCATCTTAATAATTATGTAATTGCTGTGTATAAGTGTCATTTATAATAGTATATCCTTTTGTAAACCTGTGGGAAACTAGGGGAAAAGACTGACCTTTTTATGTGTTATTATTTAATTTCCCACAATAAATTAACTTGACGGAGTGGTAATTGTGATCAACATTGATACGGCTTGGCAAAGCGTTTTGGAGCAGATGGAACAAAAAGTAAATAGGAAGAATTTTGATCTTTGGTTGAAGAGTACTCGCCCTTTAATATTATCAAATAATACTGTAGCGGTAGAAGTCTCAAATCAATTCCATGCCAACTGGTTGAGCAAGACATATTCACAGGATATTTGTGAAATACTGTCTACTGTTTGTAATGAACAACTTAAGGTTGAGTTCATAGAAAAGAAGGATTCCGAAGATTATATACAGGCTGTTAACAACTCTGTTTTTAGTACAGGCAGCCAATTATCCCTTCCTCCCTCAGCCGACATACCACCTCTTCAAAATCAAAGCAGTCTTAATCTAACACCAAAATATGTATTTGACTCATTTGTAATTGGTGATAGTAATAACTTTGCTCATGCAGCCTCTTTAGCTGTCGCCCAAAATCCGTCTCAGGCATACAATCCTCTCTTTATCTATGGGGCGTCTGGTTTAGGCAAAACACACTTAATGCATGCTATCGGTCATTATATTGTTCAACACCACCCAAATTTGAATTTAATCTATATCTCCTCAGAAAAGTTCGTCAACGAGTTCATTTATGCAACATCCAGTAACACCATGGATAAATTCAGACAAAAATATCGTAATGCTGACGTTCTGATGATTGATGATATTCAATTTTTTGAAGGTAAGATCCGTACTCAGGTTGAGTATTTCCATACATTTAATGAATTATACTTCCATAATAAACAACTTGTACTTACAAGTGATCGCCCCCCTCGTGAGATTAAGGAATTAGAAGAACGGTTAATATCGCGCTTTGAATGGGGCCTAATGGTTGATATACAACCACCTGAGCTCGAAACAAGAGTTGCTATTCTCCGTAAAAAGTGTGAGATGGAGAACTATAAAATCCCCGAAGATATTACCTTTTTTATAGCTGAAAAAGTTTCAGGCAATATCCGTGAGCTGGAAGGAATTCTCACCCGCATTGATGCTTATTCCCGCATCAATAATGTCGAAATCTCATTTGAAACCGTTGGTACACTATTAAAGAACATTCTCCCTAAAGACAGCATTAAACCGATTACTATCAATTTAATTCAGCAAACTGTAGCTGCTTACTACAATATGACTGTTAAAACCTTATTATCTGCAAAACGCACAAGAAGCATTGTCTTCCCCCGGCAAGTATCCATGTATTTAGCGCGCGAATTGACGGATTCCTCTCTACCACAGATTGGTAAGCAATTTGGTGGTCGTGATCACACAACTGTTCTTCATTCTTGCGACAAAATTTCCAAAAATATTGAAGAAGATTCTAAACTGGCTGCTACTATCGCAGAATTGCGAAAAAAGATAGCCCCTCATGCTTAGAAATTTGCTCCCTGTTGATAAAACTGTTTTAGCTCGTTTTTTATCAACAGCTTAGTAACAGCCTTTTTCTATGCCGCTGCAACGTCTTTACGACTTGTGTACAGAATCAACAACTATTATTACTATTATTAGATAACTAATAATTATAATTAGGAGGCTTATTATGAATATTATATGTAATCGTAACGATCTAAACTATGCGGTATCCCTAACAGCTAGAGCGGCTTCAAGCAAAGATATTTTAACTACTTTAGGTGGGATCCTCTTAGAAGCCCAAAACCAAACATTGCGCATGACGGCTTCTAATCTCGAATTCACAATCCAGTGTTCGATTGATTGTACGGTCAAAGAAGAAGGATCTGTGATTCTGCCTGCGAGTATCTTCCAAGATATTGTTCGAAAAAGCCCCGTAGATGAGTTGAGCATTATAGTGGATTATTCTAACCATCATACGACCATCAGCGGTGATAAATTTAAAATGGAGCTCGCCGGACAGCCGGGCATAGATTTCCCAGATGTTGCAAACGATGATTATCAGCAAGGGCTCACCATTGAGGCTCAGACAATCCTCAATATGTTAGAGAATACTATTTATGCAGCCGCTAAAACAGATATGCGACCCATTTTCACAGGTGTTTTATTAGAGCTTAAAGAGGATTTAATTCGATTTAGTGCAACAGATGGATTTAGGATTACGTCAACAAATCGCAAGTGTTTCTATAAAAATGATGAAAGGCGTATAGTGATTCCAGGTAAGAATTGTCAAGAGATTATTCGCTTATTGCAAGCGATTGACAGTGAAGATATTGAGATGAAGTTTGGAAATGGCCAAATAATGCTCAACATTGGTGGAGTCAAGGTCTTTTCTAAACTCATTGAAGGACAATACCCTGATATCATGCAGTATTTGCCCAATGAGTACCACACAAATATTTTTGTCTCTAAAAACGATTTACAAGGAAGTATCGACCGTGCGTCATTAGTTATCCGCGATCATCAGAATGGAATCGTTAAAATGAATTGCCATGATCATGTTATGACGGTTCATGGAAAATCTGTAGAAGTCGGTCAGCACACAGAGGATATTAGCATTGAAAGTGATGGAAAAGATATCAAAGTGGCGTATACTTTGCGCTACCTACAAGACCTCGTTCGACATATTCCCTCAGATCGCGTCATGATGCGTTTTGCTGATGAATACAATATGCTAGTAGCGAAGCCCGATAACGATGACAGCAGTTTTGCACTGCTAATGCCTGTTGCTGGACGCGACTAAAATGGAGAAAATTCATATTACCACAGAATATATCAATTTAATGCAGTTAATAAAATTAGCTGGCATTGTTGGTAATGGCAGTGATGTAAAAATTATGGTCGATCAAGGCATGATTAAAGTCAATGGTGAGTTAGAGACGCGCTATCGTCGCAAACTTTACCATGGTGATATCGTAGAAATTGATGAAAATGAAAAATTGGTGGTAATGAATGAGAATCAGTAAAATTAGCTGCCGTAATTTTCGTAATATTACCCGAGCAGAAATTGAGCCGGTAGCAACACTAAATGTGTTTATCGGTTCAAATGCTCAAGGTAAAACAAATATTCTTGAGTCCATCTATATGTTTGTAGCTGGACGTTCTTTTCGTACCACAAAAAAAGAGGATTTAATCAAATTTTCCAGTGATAGCACAGAAGTCAATCTTGAATTAATTAAAAAGAACATAACGTATCAGTTGTATTTACATATTGATGAAAACACTAAAACACTGACGATTGATGGGGTTAATCGCAAAAGAATCTCGGATTTATTAGGTTATCTGAATATTGTGAGCTTCTTCCCTCATGATTTATCGCTTGTCAGCGGAAGTCCTCGTATGAGAAGAGAATTCATTGATTTAGAAATCAGCCAAGTTGTACCTGCTTACTATAAACTTTGCCAGAATTATAACCGTGTATTGAAACAGCGTAATCTGATCTTAAAAAATGCCAGTAGTCAGAGTTTTTCGCGAAGCATGTTAAGTAGTTTTGATGATCAAATGATTGACTTAGGCTCTCGGATCATCCAAAAAAGGCTAGAGATGCTCTATAAGCTCAGCATTTTAGCAAAATTATCCCATCGCCAGCTTACAGATGCCCAAGAAAACTTAACCATGAAGTATGTTTCAAATATAGGGATAGAAGAATCGCTTTCTCAAGCACATAAAATGAGTAAAGATCAAATTACGGATCTTTATGCGAAGAAAGTTCAACAGGTACAAGAGAAAGAACGCTACCGTAAAACGAGTTTAGCAGGTCCGCATTTGGATGATATCAGCTTCTTTATCAATAATTATGATGTGAGGCGCTTTGGCTCTCAGGGCCAGCAACGAACCACCGTATTAGCACTTAAACTAGCAGAGTTACAGTTTATGAAATCTGAGACAGGCGATATGCCAATCTTAGTGCTCGATGATGTATTAAGTGAGTTGGATCGAAAGCGCCAAACGATGTTACTCGAGACTGCAGCAGGGCAAGCTCAAACCTTTGTCGCTACCACGGATATTAGTCTTTTAGTAGCCGATATCCGTCAAAAATCCACGATTTATGTTGTGGAAAATGGCGTCATTACCAAACAATAAAATTTAGAATGTAAATAATTTAAAATAGGGTTTATAACATCAAATATAGTGTTATAAACTTTGTTATTATTATTCAATATGTTATAATAAAGTAGAGCATAAAACCGCTTTCATTGCGGTTTTTGAGCTTTGTAAACGGGAATTTAATAACAAACAGAGAGTTGTTTTAAATTTACTCAGTATTTTTAAGGGAGTTGGTACTTTTGGATCAAAATTTGAATGCCAATTTATACGATGAGTCTCAAATTCAAGTACTAGATGGATTAGAAGCGGTTCGTAAGCGGCCAGGGATGTATATTGGGTCAACTTCAGTGCATGGTTTGCACCATTTAGTGTACGAAGTTGTCGATAATAGTATTGATGAGGCAATGGCAGGACGTTGTGATCGGATTGAAGTAACGATCTACAAAGACAACTCTGTGCGCATTTCCGATAACGGGGTTGGTATTCCAGTTGGAATCCATCCTAAAATGCAAAAATCTACACTTGAAGTCGTTATGACGGTCTTACATGCGGGTGGAAAATTTGGTGGCGAAGGCTATAAGATTTCCGGTGGCTTACATGGTGTGGGTGTTTCAGTCGTAAATGCGTTATCGGAGTATATGAGAGTAGAAGTGCATAGAGAAGGCGGCATATACATGCAAGAGTATAAAGCCGGCATTCCAGTTAAAGATGTAGAGAGAATCGGCTCAACCGATATTACAGGAACGATACAGTATTTTAAAGCCGACCCTACTATTTTTGAGACATTAGATTATCAAACTTCTGTTTTAGACAATCGCCTACGCGAATTGGCTTATTTAAACAAGGGATTAACGATTAAATTTACGGACGAACGCGAGGAAGATCCGCTTGTTGGAGAGTATTGCTTTGAAGGTGGTATCGTATCCTATGTCAAAGCCTTGAATGCCAATAAAGGTGTTGTTAATCAAGACGTAATTTACATTAATGGTGAAATGGATATGAATGCGCTAGAGGTGGCTATCCAGTTTAATGAGGGATATACTGAAAATATTTTCTCTTTTGCTAACAATATTAGAACGGTGGATGGCGGAACCCATGAATCCGGATTTAAATCAGCACTGACACGGGCAGTGAATACCTATGTGCGCAAAAATGATCTCATTAAGTCGAATGACCCTGATTTAACGGGTAGTGACGTTCGAGAGGGTTTAATGGCGATTCTCAGTGTGCGTTTAATCGATCCACAATTTGAGGGCCAAACAAAGACAAAACTGGGCAACAGCGACATTAAAGGGTTTGTTGAGTCACTTATGGGTGACTATTTGACGACTTTCTTTCAAGAACAGCCGACCATTGCCAAAAAAATTGTCGATAAATCACTCCGCGCAGCACGTGCGCGTGAAGCGGCAAAGAAAGCACGTGAATTAACGAGACGCAAGAATGCATTAGAGGTATCAGCCTTACCCGGCAAGTTAGCGGACTGTTCAGTGAGCGATCCTGCATTATCTGAATTATATCTGGTAGAGGGAGATTCAGCGGCTGGCTCAGCAAAGATGGGTCGTGATCGACGTTATCAGGCTATTTTGCCTTTAGGTGGTAAGATTATTAATGTTGAAAAAGCACGCCTTGATCGCATTTTGAATCATAAAGAGGTTCGGACCATTATTACAGCGCTTGGAACAGGTATTACGGATGATTTTGAGATTGAAAAGTCAAGATATCATAAGATTATCATTATGGCGGATGCCGATGTGGATGGTTCTCATATCAGAACGTTGCTATTAACTTTTATTTTCCGTTATATGAAACCTTTGATTACGGCTGGTTATGTGTATATTGCGCAACCGCCGCTATATTTAATCAAAAAAGGTAAAGCAAATCACTATGCTTATAGTGATGAAGAGCGGGATGAGATATTGGAGACAGTTGGGCGTCGAGGGGTCAATATCCAGCGCTATAAAGGTTTAGGTGAGATGGATCCTGAACAATTATGGGAAACAACGATGAACCCTGAAAACCGCATTCTTTTACGAGTTACAATGGATGATCCGATTTATACAGATCAAATATTTACGATTCTTATGGGCGATAGTGTTGAACCGCGTCGTGCCTTTATAGAAAAGAACGCTCGAAAAGTTAAAGAGATTGATATTTAGGAGGTGGCCTAATGAGTGAATTCAAACACGGCAAAATTTTACCAGTCGATATTAGCGATGAAATTAAAAAGTCGTACCTGACCTATGCTATGACGGTTATCGCTGGTCGAGCCTTACCAGACGTGCGTGACGGCTTAAAACCTGCCCACCGCCGAATTTTATTTGCAATGCATGAAATGGGTCTAACCCCCGCAAAATCTTATCAGAAATCAGCTCGTACGGTCGGTGAAGTACTTGGTAAGTATCATCCTCATGGTGATACGGTTGTTTACGATACGATGGTTCGGATGGCCCAGGAGTTTAATATTCGCTATCCGCTAATTGATGGACATGGCAACTTTGGTTCAATTGACGGCGACTCCCCCGCTGCTATGCGCTATACAGAAGCGCGGATGGAGGCTATCGCACTAGAATTACTAAGGGATATTGATAAGGAAACGGTTGATTTTAAGCCAAACTTTGATGATCAGCTGGAAGAACCAGTTGTTCTACCTTCCCGCTATCCAAATTTATTAGTTAATGGATCTTCTGGTATCGCTGTTGGAATGGCAACGAATATTCCCCCCCATAACATGCGGGAAATTATTAATGGGTGTGTCGCGCTTATTGAAAATCCAGAGATGGATATTAAAGAGCTAATCACCCATATTCCAGGGCCAGACTTCCCAACCGGTGGTTACATTATGGGTCGCGAGGAAATCGTACGTGCCTATAAAACAGGACGCGGAATCGTGAAAATCCGAGCAAAAACCCGGATTGAGCATATGCGCAACAACAAAACAAGGATAGTAGTAACTGAAATGGCATATAATGTCAATAAATCACGTATGATTGAAAAGATTGCTGAGCTGGCGCGCGACAAAAAAATTGATGGAATTACTGATTTGAGAGACGAGAGTGATCGTGACGGTATTCGCGTTGTTATTGAACTCCGCCGTGATGTCGATCCCAATGTGGTACTCAATCGTCTTTATAAGAATAGTCAATTGCAAGAGTCCTTCGGGATCATTATGCTCGCTTTGGTCAATGGTGAGCCTAAAGTTTTGAACCTAAAGCAGATGTTAGCCCATTATATTGAACATCAAAAAAATGTTGTACGTCGCAGAACAAAATTCCTCTTAAATAAGGCTGAAGATAGAGCCCATATTTTGGAAGGTTATCGCATCGCATTAGACCATATTGATGAAGTAATCAAGGTCATTCGTGGATCCGATAACGACGAATCAGCACGCAATGCATTGATGGAACGATTCGGGTTATCAGATGTGCAGTCGAGAGCAATTCTTGATATGCGTCTGCGTCGTTTGACCGGTTTAGAGCGGGATAAAGTCGAAGAAGAGTATCGGGTCTTATTGCAAGAGATTGCTCGCTTAAAGTCGATTTTAGACAATGAACGATTACTACTTGAAATCATAAAAAGTGAAATGATTGAGATTCGTGACAAATTTGGTGATAATCGACGCACAGAAATCATGACCGCTGAAGGCGATTTAGATGTTATTGATTTAATCGCAGAAGAAGATGTTGTGATCACGATTACGCATCAAGGCTATATAAAAAGACAATCTTTAAGTGAATACAGTAGCCAAAAACGAGGCGGCAGAGGAAAAGTTGGTGTTAAATACAGTGATAATGACTTTGTGGAGCAGTTATTTATCAGTACGACCCACAACCAACTCCTTGTATTTACCAATAAAGGAATAATGTACCGAATTCCTATTTACCAGATACCGGTAACGGGAAGACGATCTCGAGGTGTACTGATTCAGAACATTACATCGTTGAAGCGTGGAGAACGCATTATGGCTACGATGCCAATTAAATCATTTGATGAGTATACCTATTTGATGACAGCGACAAGAGATGGCTATATTAAGCGCACACTTTGCAGTGAATATGAAAGTATGCGTATTGGTGGCCTCATAGCTTTGAATCTGATGGATGATGATGAGTTGATTGGGGTTAAATTAACGAATGGTGAGAGTGATATTTTAATCGGTACGCAAGAAGGTAAAGTCATTCGTTTTGATGAAGATCAAGTGCGGCCGATGGGACGTGCGACGCGCGGCGTTAATAGTATTAAGCTCGAAGGCGACGACAAGGTTGTTGAAATGGGTGTAATCACTGCGGGATCTATGGTTCTAAGTGTTACCGCTAAGGGCTATGGCAAACGAACGGATGTTAGTGAGTTTAGAAGTCAGAATCGTTATGGTAAAGGCGTAATCTTAATGAAGACGAATGAGCAAACAGGCCCAGTTGTTGGCTTTAAGATTATCGAAGAGGGCAACGATATGATGATGATCACCGAAAGCGGTATTATAATCCGCGTTAAGGTTGATGATATCCCGCGATATGGTCGCAACACCCGTGGCGTTAAACTGCAAAATCTAAGTCCTGATGACAGTATTAAGGTCATTGCCAGAATCGCACTTGATGAGTAGGTGTTCTCAATGGCTTATCGCATTAAAGAAATGGTTGATCTAAAGAAGATTATCTATGCTCATGACGATTTTATCATGAGCACAAGACCTTTCCAGGATTTTGCTGATGCTGCGCATCTAACGAATCGATATTTATCAAGCATAATCAATCGACGAGTAGATCCGGGAATTAAAGCTGCACGCAATATCTGTCGTGTCTTGGATGTTGAAATAGAAGATATCTTTGAAATAGATTAATAGTCGCTATGTGATTTAAGGCTTTAGCGTTTCACGTGAAACGCTAAAGCCTTTTCTCATTGGATTTTATGATGTTTTATCTCAAAAAAAGACAAATACTAATAAAAATGCAGAAAAACAATAACGTTTCACGTGAAACGGCAAAAATCAGTAGAATAGTTTGAAAATTGATGATATGCTTAGATAATAACAAAGGGTTTATGAAATCGCTGTGTATAAAGGGAGTGGGTTTTGTGACAAAAATAATTGCTTTAGCTAATCAGAAGGGCGGTGTTGGTAAAACAACAACAGCTGTTAACTTAGCGGCATGTTTAGCAATTGAAGGTAAAAAGGTCTTACTAGTCGATATTGATCCTCAAGGAAATGCATCCAGTGGCTTTGGAATCAATAAAAGAGAGTTAACCGGGTGTATTTACAATGTTTTAGTTGATGAATACCCCCTAGAAATGGTTATTAAGCAAACTATGATTGCAAACTTAGAGGTTGTGCCCGCTACGCAAAACTTAGCGGGGGCCGAAATAGAATTAGTGACAATAGCTGCGCGAGAATCAAAACTCCTAACAGCATTAAGCTATATAAAGGATAAATATCAGTATATTATCATAGATTGCCCGCCTTCTTTAGGATTATTGACCTTAAATGCCTTTACAGCAGCAGATGAAATAATAATTCCTGTACAATGTGAGTATTATGCCTTGGAGGGTTTAACGCAATTAATAAACTCAATCCGTTTAGCACAGCAATATTTGAATAAGAATCTCATCATAAGCGGTGTTGTTCTGACGATGTTTGATTCGCGTACTAAGTTATCACAACAAGTAGCGGATGAGGTTCGAAATTACTTCCCTAAAGTCGTGTTTAACACGGTTATTCCACGTAATGTCAAGCTGAGTGAAGCACCAAGCTTCGATTTGCCCATCGTTTTATATGATAATAGCAGCTCTGGGGCGAAAGCCTATCAAGAGTTAACCCAGGAGGTATTGAATCGTGAGTAAGAAAAATTCTGGATTAGGCCGTGGTTTGGGTGCTTTAATGCCCTCACAGCCAATTTATGGAGCAGAATCTGCCGAATCGATTACGGAATTAAGCCTTAATCAGGTTTTCCCCAACGAAAATCAACCCCGTCGTGAGTTTGATGTGGAACGATTAGAAGAATTAAGTGCATCGATTAAGGAATATGGCATTATTCAACCCTTGTTAGTGGTGGCTCAAGGCACAAAGTACATGATTGTAGCAGGTGAACGGCGCTACCGTGCTGCTCAGAAGGCTGGCTTAACGACTATACCTTGTATTATTAAGAATCTAAGTGACGATAAGATCCTTGAAATGTCCCTAATAGAGAATATTCAAAGGGAAGATTTGTCAGCTTTAGAGGAAGCTAAGGCTTTGGAGACGCTTACATTGAATTTGGGGATTAGTAAAACCGATTTGGCGAAACGTTTAGGTAAAAGTCGATCCTATGTTTCCAATAGCATTCGCCTGTTAGTTTTGCCACCGCAAATCCAAGAATTATTAAGAACAGGTGCGATTACATCAGGTCATGCACGAGCCCTGCTGAATATTGAAGATCTGGATTTTCAATTAACTTTGGCATATCAAATTGTGGAGAAAAAACTAAGTGTACGCGATGTTGAAAAGCGCGCACGAAAACATCACAAGACCAGCCTGCAAGGTGGCTCAGAAGAAAAACGCACAGACCACGATGACTATTTGCGCCAGCTCATTATTCGGGATTTGGAAGAGCAGTTAAAGTCAAAATTCCAAACCCAGGTTGCGATCAAAGGATCTGATAAAAAAGGGCAAATCGTGATTGAGTACTATAGTGATGAGGACTTGGAGCGGATCATCAGTTTAATCAAGGCATAAGGGTATATTCGAATGATTCTATTAAAAGGTAGTTTGATCAATGCAATCTTAATTGTTTGTGGCTCCTTAATTGGCTTGGTATTGCGCAAGGGCATACCGGAAAAGGTAAAAAATACCATAATGCAGGCAATGGCCTTATCTGTAATCCTAATCGGTATGCAAATGGCCATTAAAAGCACAGAGATTTTGGTTCTAATTTTCAGTATGGGGCTTGGAGCCTTATTAGGCGAACTGGTTGATATCGAAAAACGGCTTGAACAGCTTGGAAATTACTTAGAAAAGAAGCTCTCCAAATCGGGTGGTGAACTCTCAACGGCTTTTGTAACCAGCAGTTTGGTCTATTGTGTCGGCGCAATGGCCATTATGGGGGCTTTACAGAGCGGTCTAGAGGGGAATCATACCACGCTGATAGCCAAGGGTTTTATTGACGGCATTACCTCTATTGTCTTTACGGCTTCTTTAGGAATTGGCGTTATGCTATCTGCAGTGCCCGTTTTTCTCTATCAAGGAAGCCTGACCTTATTGGCCGGAATGTTGAATCAATTCCTAACGCCTGCAATTATTTTAGAAATGAGTGCTGCTGGGGGTTTGCTAATTGCTGCAATTGGCTTTAATCTATTGGGCATGACTAAAATCAAGGTAGGCAACCTACTCCCCGCTATTTTTATGCCAATCTTTATTATGCAGCTAATGGTGTTATGGTCATGACCAAGCCTAAAGCACAGTTCTCTATATTATTAGATAATTAAAATAAATATAAAAAAGACTATTAATATAAGATATTTATGCCATAAAACGCATGGCTTTAGGCAATTAACTGTGATAAGATAAAAGGCAAATATGTGGCGATCCGTATGCTTAAAGAATTAATGTAAGCAGGATTTCTTGCGATATTTGCTTTTTTCATAAAGGGTATGACCATAAGAAAGCGAATATAACAGGGGTAAATCGTCCGACAATTTAAGAACGTTTATAAGAACACCCCTGAAGAACACCGATTAGTGAATCTCTTAACCGATCAATAAAAAGCGAGATTCTCGCAGAAATGAGGAACAATGACTTTATTAGAACGTGCGCAGGAATTAAAACAACAATTTATTGACATTAGACGTGATTTCCACATGAACCCAGAACTGGGCATGGAGGAACATCGTACTTCGGGAATTGTAGCTGAATATTTACGCAGTCTAGGTATGGAGGTTCAAACGGGCGTCGCAAATACCGGTGTTGTTGGTTTATTGCGCGGTATAGAAGATGGTCCGACAGTCGGTTTGCGGGCGGATATGGATGCGTTGCCAATCACAGAGCAAAGTGGCGCCCCATATTCCTCCAAGATTGAAGGGAAAATGCATGCCTGTGGGCATGATGGCCATACTGCCATCTTAATGGGTGTTGCTAAGCTTCTGAGCGAGGTGCGCGATCAGATCAAAGGCAATGTTAAATTCATCTTCCAACCGGCTGAAGAAGGTCCTGGTGGCGCTAAGCCGATGGTCGAGGCGGGTGTTTTGGAAAATCCTCATGTTGATGCCATGTTTGGTTTGCACCTTTCAAGTATTGGTGGGCCAGCAGGGAAAATCGCCGTTGGTTCGGGTCCGCGCAGTGCTGGAACCGGATTTGCTCGCATCAAAATTATTGGATATGGTGGACATGGCGCTCATCCAGAGACCTCCGTAGATGCAATTATGGCTTCCGCTTACGTATTAACGGCCTTGCAAACCATTGTTTCGCGCGAATTGAGTCCACTTGACCCTGTTGTAATAACGATGGGCACGATTCAGGGGGGCTATCGCCATAATGTCATTGCAGACGTTGTTGAAATGACGGGTACGATTCGCACTTTGAATGCTGAAGTGAAAGCGAGTATGCCTGAGCGGTTTGAGCGCATTATCAAAGGCGTTTGTGACGGACTTCGCTGCACTTATGAGTTGGAGTATATTCAGGGAATTGAATCAGTCGTCAATGATGAAGCGATGACCGACTTAGTTCGTCAAGTAGGCCATAGGATTTTAGGTGTTGAAAATGTGATTGAAGCGAAAGAACCTTCAATGGGTGGCGAGGATTTTTGCTATTTTGCCGAGGCAGTTCCATCTTCATTCTTTAGACTGATGGCTTATAATCCAGAGAAAGACTGTATTTATCCGGGCCACCATCCAAAATACAATTTTGATGAAGATAGTATCCCATACGGCATGGCAGTGTTTGCAGAATCAACCTTGGAGTATTTGCGTCGTCACCAAAAGTAAGAATTTCTACCAAAATACTGTAGTGATGCGTGATTAAAAGCATTATTTGAATATTTATAATGGGTAATAAGGCATAGATATCGCCATATTACCCAATATTTGTGTGTTCAGTTTTTCTTGCAATTTGCGAAATAACGAGGATAATCAGTTGACGAATATCATCCATTGTGGTAAAAATATAAATTGTGATACTTAGCGATATTAGTAAAACTAGCTCAGCTTAATAACTGTCTGGTATAAATGCTTGAGGAGGCGCGTAAATGCGTATTACAGATCATCCTATTTTAGAATGGGACAAAGGTCGCAAAGTCAAGTTTTATTTTGAAGGTAAAGAAATTGAAGGCTACGAGAGTGAAACAATTGTTGCTGCCCTCCATGCAAATGGAATTAAAGAACTGCGTGAAAGCGAAGAAACACACCGTCCGCGCGGTCTATACTGTGCAATTGGCAACTGCTCATCATGCTTAATGGTGGTTGATGGGAAGCCTAATGTTCGCGTATGTGTAACAAAGCTGCGCGAGGGCATGACTGTTGAACGTCAACTAGGAAAGGGTGAGTTAAGGTATGATCACAACTGATAT
>CAZVAO010000024.1:0-2939 GCA_964625175.1 uncultured Clostridiaceae bacterium | reverse complement strand
CCCAACAATGATTTGCCAGGTGTTTATGGGGCTGGAGCCGTTCAAACACTGATGAATGTTTATGGCGTAAAGCCGGGTAGCAAAGTATTAATGGTTGGCGCTGGGAATATTGGCTTAATCGTATCCTATCAACTAGAGCAAGCGGGCGTTGAAGTCGTTGCCATTGTCGAAGGTTCACCGAATATTGGAGGGTTTCTCGTTCATGCCTCCAAAATTCGTCGTTTAGGGGTGCCCATTCTAACTTCTCACACCATTGTCGAAGCATTGGGTGAGCGAGAGGTATCGGGCGCCATAATCGCTAAATTAGATGATCAATGGAATATTATAGAAGGCTCCGAGCAAACACTTGAAGTGGACACCATTTGCTTGGCCGTTGGTTTAACCCCATTAACTGAGTTAATCGCTCAAGCCGGGGGAGAATTAGCCTATATTCGTGAATTAAGTGGCTACGTACCCGTTCACAGTGAAAACCTAGAGACAACAATCCCAGGAGTCTACGTTGCAGGAGACTTAGCTGGTGTTGAAGAGGCAAGTAGTGCTATGGTTGAAGGTAAGTTGGCCGGAGCCGCAGCCGCTAAATCTTTAGGCTACCAAGTAGCTGAGGCAGAAAAAATCATGGCAGATGCCCATGCAGAGCTCCATGACCTACGCAGTGGTCCGGTTGGCGAACGCATTAGAGCGGGTATTAAGAAACTTGAGGGGGTGCGAGTATCATGTTAAAACAGACAGGCGTTGCCACTCAAGAAGATATTCAAAGCGTCACACCGAGTCTTGAGCGCTTAAATAAAGGTCCAGTAGCGATTATTGAGTGTTTTCAAAGAATCCCTTGTAATCCGTGCACAAAGGCGTGCAGTTTTGGAGCTATTAAGCCGATGGAAGACATTAATGATCTCCCAACAATTGATTTTGACAAATGCAATGGCTGTGCCGTCTGCGTTTCTCGCTGTCCCGGGCTAGCGATTGTTGTTGTGGATGCAACCTATAGTGCTAGTGAAGCATTAATCAAACTTCCTTGGGAGTTTACGCCATTACCAGTTGCCGGTGCAGTCGTGAAGACCTTGGATCGTAGCGGTGCAATTGTTGGTGAGGGCAGAGTGATTCGAGTTCAGGATGGAGCCTTTTTCGACAAGACGCGAATTGTCCACCTTGCTGTTCCTAAAGAGGATATGATGACTGTCCGCTCAATTGATAGGAGATCATACTAATGACTAATAAAGCTGAATCAACTATTGTATGTCGTTGCAGTGATGTCACACTTCAGCAGGTCCGTGACCTCATTGAGCAGGGGTACACCTCTCTTGACGAGATTAAGCGCATCACACGTGCTGGGATGGGACCTTGCCAAGGGAAAACCTGTGGACCAATCATTGAGCGTGAGATTGCCAACTACACGGGTAAGCCGATTGAGAAACAGACCATATCGCGCCAGCGCGGACCCATCAAAGGAATCAAGCTGGGTACTATGGCGAAAGCAGGTGAAAAACATGAAGAGTAGAGACGCGGTTATTATCGGTGGTGGAGTCATCGGTTGTGCGATTGCGTACGAATTAGCCCTTCGTGGGATGACCAATATTACCGTTGTGGAAAAATCCTACCTAGCCAGCGGCGCAACAGGACGTTGCGGAGCCGGCGTTCGCCAGCAGTGGGGGCTTGAATCGAATATTCTTCTGTCTAAGTACAGCTGTGAGAGCTTGGAACGCATGAATGAAGAGCTCGATTACGATGATGATATTGAATTCAAGCAGGGCGGCTACTTGTTGCTTGCTTATGGCGATAAAATGTGGAATCAATTCCTCAAGAATGTTGAACTGCAACACAAACATGGCATCATGAGTGAAATCAAGACACCAGAAGAAGCTCGAGAAATCGTGCCATACCTCAATACCGAGGGCATGGCGGGGGCCACCTTCCACCAAAAAGACGGTCATGCCAACCCCTTTAAGGTTACAGACGCTTATTACAAGGCGGCTAAGCGGTTGGGTGTTGAGTTCCTAACCTACACGGAAGTTACCGACATCATTACCGAGAACGGTAAAGTCACTAAAGTCGTTACAACTAAAGGCGATATCGCTACAGACCGTGTCATCAACGCAGCTGGTGGCTGGTCCACAGTTATCGCAGGTATGGTCGGTGTCGAACTGCCGATTCATTCCGAGCGCCATCAAATTTTAGTTACTGAGCCCGTAAAAGCCATGCAGGGACCAATGGTTATGTCCTTCCATCACAGCATCTATTGCCAACAGTCGCCGCACGGCAGTTTTATCATGGGACTTGGCGATCCAGAGCATGAACCACGGGGCTTCAATATCGATAGCACTTGGCAGTTTATGCAGGAAATGTCCGAAATCATCACCAAATTGCTACCGCCGCTTGCAGATCTGCGCATTATTCGCCAGTGGTCCGGACTTTATAACGTCACACCTGATGCTGCACCGATTCTGGGGGGAGTTCCAGATGTTGAAGGATACTATCAGGCTGTTGGTTTTAGTGGTCATGGCTTCATGATTGCGCCTATGACCGCACGTTTGATGGCTGAGCATATTCTGGGTCAAGAATCGATTATCCCGATTTCCACCTATGACCTTGGGCGTTATGCGCGTGGGGAGCGTATTCGCGAACCCAACGTCGTTTAATAAATGGTAGAGTGGGAGTTTCCAGCCTAAGGACGCTTCCATAATCACACTCATAGCTGCGTCACAGCGAATCAATCCAAAAACACGTACTACATGTACAGCGTTTGTGAATTGATTCGCTGTTTCTGTTTCTGAGCGCAATTCTGAAAGCCACCGGATTACGAGGGGTGTAGGTGGTTAGATGGGCTGGGCGATAGGGGATAGGCGCAAAGACGCCGCCAAGCGCACTTCGTGCGACAATCAATGGCCAAGCAATGGTTTATTGGTTGGAAAGTTGGAATTATCGGGTACAGCATGTTGTCAGAT
>CAZVAO010000023.1:9279-23525 GCA_964625175.1 uncultured Clostridiaceae bacterium | reverse complement strand
TGACTGTTGGAATTCATCTTCAGTTTATGGATAATACTGCTAAATGTCATTATACAGTTAAAGATGCTACAACCGGAGAGGTCTTACTGGAGAAAACATATCCCGATGATCTCACTCAACCGCAGTAGAATCTAATCAATGGTTAGATTCTTAGAGCCTCAAAAATACAGATTCAACATACCTGCTGTATCGTTTCATTACAGGTTTTCGCGTATTGAAGTTTAGGCTAGTGCTTGAATTTTCAATAGTGAGTATAAAAAATGAAGGTGTTCCCAGCTCTGGGCACACCTTTTTGATTAAGCACGGTGGTAATTAAGTTGCAGTTGGGGATTATTACAATCTGTTCTAGAAGGGCATATGAAATCGTGTGTTTAAGATGACTGAAATTGTGCTTGTGAGCGTTATTGTTGAGCTCGTATACCGTCCTTTACACGTATGCATGTAGACAGGAGCATTCAAAAACTTTATAATATTAAGCGAGGCTTGAACGCAGGGCGAGTTTGGAATTGATCAAGTAAGCGATTGCTGGAGATTGAATTGAATTACAAATTTAAGGGGTTGTCACAATGCGATGTCATTACTGTCAACATAATGAGACGAAAGTTATCGATAGCCGTACGACTGAAGATCGCCTATCTGTAAGACGTCGACGTGAGTGTCTAAAATGCGGTAAACGTTTTACGACCTATGAGCGCATCGAAGAAATCCCTGTAATGGTTTGCAAGTCTGACGGACGTCGTGAAGCCTTTGACAGCAAGAAAATCATTAGAGGTTTAGTTAAGGCCTGTGAAAAGCGGGCATTATCCATGCACGAGATTGAAGCCATAGCTGGTCGTGTTGAGAATCGAATTAATAGTCTGATGTTAGAAGAAATCTCCTCTGGGGAGATTGGCGAGATTGTGATGAATGAGCTCTATCAAGTGGATGAAGTTGCCTATGTTCGCTTTGCCAGTGTTTATAGAAAGTTTGCTGATCTTGAGCGATTTCGTGATGAGTTGGATACGATTTTAAGTACGAAAGAAACCGCACCAAAATCTAAATAGCAACCTAGCGCTGATTCCGGCGAAATCGGGGTTAACGAAGGCTGAGAGGTATATATATGGGAGTCTACACGTCGAATCAAGAAAAAGGTCGTAAGAGACGCTTGATTTTTGGAGGTTTATTACTCATTATTTTAATAATATGTGCCGTGTTTATCTATTTTAAGTGGATCTATTTCCCGGCCATATCCGTACATCAAATTAATTGGTCAAAACAAGGGGTCTTTCCTGCAGCAATCGTGTTTGATGAACAGATTATAACAGCCCCTCAAGATGGTGAAGTATTTTTTGATTATGAGACAGGTGATGCCATCGCTTCAGGACAGGTCGCCATCTCACTGAGTAATACAGTGGCTCAAGCAAGCATCCAAAGTGAAATATCAAAAGTTGAAGAACAGCTCAAGCGATATGTTATTGATGACACTAGTGAGCAACTTGCCATCATTTCAACGAAAGATAAGGCAGGTTTGGAACTGAGAACGGCCATTCAGAATTACGCTTTGTACTTAACTAAAAAAGATGAAGCGGCTATCAAGAATGCTTTCGATAAGGTTAAAGATTTAACGGATGCGTATTATGATTTAAAGGTTAACAGTGATACGGAACTTACTAGTTACAATGAATTGAAAACGAATTTGGCAGCTTTGAATGTTGAATTAGCAAATTGTAATCAGGATATTATTAGCGACACTAGTGGGCTCATCAGTTTTACTTTTGATGGACTTTCAGCGATCTTAATACCAGATGCACTCCCCTTAACAGACTATCGATGGTTCAATCAAGCACTAAGTACTCGTGAAATTGAGTCGGGTAATCTTGTAAAAACGGGGGACAGTCTAATGCGGATCATTACCCCTGATGACTATGATCTGATCTTAAATGTTCCACTTAAAGAAAGCATGGCATTTCAGTACGCGCATCAATTAAAGCTTGAATTCCAAGATCAGGTGATTGATGGGGCACTAGGACAGATCATTAACGATCAAAATCAAACTTTTTTTTATTTCAAGGTTAATCGCGATTTGCCTACTTTGGAAAGATTCATCGATGTGGCTTTGAGCACTGAGGAAGTCGTCGGCTTTGAAATTCCTAGAAAAGCCATCTCACAAGATGATGAGCGATTGGTGGTATACTGTAAAGATGGTCTTACTAGGATTCAGATTGAGGTAGAAATATTACTAGAATTAGATGATACGGTCATTGTTAAAGGGCTCCATGAAGGGGATCAAGTGATTAAAGATTCTAGTAAAGTTGGGAGGTAAGAGGATGTTGCGATGGCAGCAAGTTGAAAATACAATAAATGAGGCAGTGAAAAAAAGTGGTCGCAAAAGACAGGATGTCACGCTGATTGCGGTTTCCAAAACGAGAACGCTCGCTGAAATTGATCGTTTAGCAAGTTACGGTCAATGTGACTTTGGAGAGAACAGGGTTCAGGAATTACAAACCAAGATATTAGAACGTCCGCACTTAAAATGGCATATGATTGGTCGATTGCAAACCAATAAGGTCAAATATATCATCGACCAGATTGTTCTTCTCCATAGTCTAGATCGTTGGAAATTAGCGTTGGAAATTGAAAAGAAAGCGGCTGAGGCGGGGATCTATCTACCAGCACTTGTTCAAGTTAATATCTCTGGTGAAGCGAGTAAGGCTGGCTTGAGTCCTGCTGAAGTCAGCGACTTTTGCCATGAGTTGCAGCAGTTCGAGCATATTCAATTAAAAGGGTTGATGACAATTGCCCCTTTAGGGAGCTCAGGTTTAGAGGCACAACCATATTTTCGGAAGTTGCGTGATTTACGGGATGAACTCCGTAAGCATAGTACTTTAGCACACCAGTTGCCACATCTTTCTATGGGAATGAGTGGCGACTTCAAAGAGGCGATTGCAGAAGGCGCGACGATGATTCGTGTCGGCTCAGCATTATTCGGTCCAAGAGATCAGTAAGGGTAGGTAAAATCGATGACATTAATGCTTAACTTTTTAAATTTACTGCTAGATGGTTTTTCTGTAATATTAGTGATTAGGGTGATTTTGCCCTTACTCAGTATGTCACGGAACCACAACACATTTACTCGTATCATTTATCAGTACACAGACTTTATTTTAGTCCCTGTTCAGAAATATTTTCCACCGATGCGGATTAATGATATTAGTTTAGACTTTGCTCCATTAGTGATATTACTTGTTATTAATGTGATCCAGGCCTATCTTTAAGGTAAGAAAATGTATTTATGGATTACCGCTGTGATTTGGGTCTTAGATCGACTTAGCAAACTTTACATCACAACACATTTTGCTCTTTATGAAAGCAAACCATTGCTCGGAAAATTGGTTTCATTCACTTATGTACATAATACAGGCGCAGCATTTAGTATTCTCCAGGGGAAAGTCATATTCTTAATCCTTTCAACCATCGTATTACTTGCTGTGATTCTTTACATCTACAATAAGATGCTTCCTCACAATAAAATTGTCATTGTTGCTACTGGTCTAGTTATTGGAGGTGCTTTGGGTAATTTCTATGACAGAATATTATTCGGTAGCGTGATCGATTTCATCGATTTCCACTTTTTCCCAGTATTTAATATTGCAGACTCTGCTATCGTGGTGGGGGCCATATTTCTTTCATGGCAGATGCTCATCCACGTCGACCAAGGGGCTGATTAATTTGAGCAAACAGGAAATTAACTTGATCGCGACTGAAGAAGATGAGGATATGCGTCTTGACGCCTTTATCGCAAAGAATAGCACCTTGAGTCGTTCTAGAGTGCAGCAATTGCTAGCAGAGGAATGTATCAAGATTAAAGATGAAGTCGTTAAGAAGGCCAGTTTTAGGATTAAAGCGGGTCAATCGATAGCGGTTCGGCTACCTGCTCCAGTTTCCTACGATGTTGTAGCGGAGGAGATCGATTTAGATATCGTTTACGAAGACAGCGATCTTATTGTCATCAATAAAGCACCCAATATGGTTGTACATCCAGCCCCAGGTCACCGCGAAGGTACAATGGTAAATGCGCTATTGGCCCATTGCCAAGATCTTTCAGGCATTAACGGGGTCATGCGACCCGGTATCGTACATCGGCTTGATAAAGATACAAGCGGCTTGATTATCGTTGCTAAAAACGACTTTGCCCACGCAGCACTCAGTGCCCAATTGAAGCAACACTTGGTTTCTCGTGAATATTTAGCGCTCGTTCATGGGCATATGAAGTGCCCTAGCGGCACGATAAAAACTTTAATTGGTCGCCATCAGCAAAACCGATTGGAGATGGCCGTTCTCCAAGAAAAAGGGCGTATCGCGATTACCCACTACCGAGTGATTGAGGTTTTCAAGGATTACTCGTTATTAAGCGTCAAACTTGAAACGGGCCGAACGCATCAAATCAGAGTGCATCTTGCCCACCTGCAACATCCGATTGTGGGTGATCCGCTCTATGGACGTAGACGGGAAAAAATTAAAGTACCCAACGGCCAATGGCTCCATGCAACAAGGATTAAATTCATTCATCCACGAAGCCAGCAGATGATTGAATTAGCTGCAGAACTACCTTTTGCAAGGCAACGAATCTTGAACAATTTACGCAGAAGCGAGAAAGTTGACAATTAAACGGTTCTTTTGATAAAATCGCTGTGAAATCCTTTAATATTGCTCTGTGAAGCAGTGAAGGGTAGAACAAAATAGGATTTGTGTATTTTGGCTACTCATTAAGGGTAGCCTTTCATTTAAATGTGATTAATCGACTAAGGAGTAATCAAATGGAATTTAAAACGCTAATTATGGACGAGCAAGCTATGCATCGTGCCTTGGTAAGAATTGCTCATGAGATTATCGAACGAAATAAAGGGGTAGATAACGTCGTAATTGTCGGTATTCAGCGACGAGGCGTAACATTGGCACATAGAATCGCAGCTCATATCAAACGCATTGAGGGGATCGAAGTCACAGTAGGTGTGTTGGATATCACTTTATATCGTGATGATTTAAACGGTGATGTCGTCCCTGCACAGAATTCAAATTCCCAATTGAATATTGATATTGTTAATAAGAAAGTGGTCCTAGTTGACGATGTTCTGTATACAGGTCGTACGATTCGAGCGGCTTTGGATGCTTTGATTGACTTTGGACGGCCAAAGGCAATTCAACTGGCGGTCTTGATTGATCGCGGTCATCGTGAGTTGCCGATTCGTGCAGACTATATCGGGAAGAATATTCCGACATCATTATCTGAAGAAATAGCCGTTCATGTTCAAGAATTTGATCATGAAGAAAGAGTCATCATTATGGAATAAGTCTGATCTAGCTTAGGCGACTGCTTGTAATCTAAATCGCCACAAATATCAAAACAAAACAAAGATAATCCCTAGCAGTGCTAAGGATTATCTTTGTTTTTTTAGGATATTAAGACGAATCTGTTTTTGTGATTGGTGAAGTGATGAAGGATACATACACGATTGTATTTCTTTAATCATCGGTCAAATAAACTGGAATGACTAATGCAACAATCTACCTTAAGCTATTCAAGAGTTTCTTCGATTTGCAATTGAGGCAGTTTACTCTCAACAGGTGTTATGTAGATGGTATGCTGATGCGTGTAGTGAACTTGACCAGGGTGCGAATTGCGTTGTTTAAAGACATGTTTGACTCTTGTATAGTCCACAGGAACCGTTGCTGAATCCCGCGCCTTAGAGTAGTAGGCAGCTAGCATAGCCGCCTCTTCCATCGTTTGATCGGGCACTTCTTTACCGCCTGAATCCTTAATGACCACATGGGCACCAGGTAGGTCTTTGGTATGAAACCAGAGATCAGTTTTAGCAGCTAAACGCAAGGTCAGTTGATCATTCTGACGATTATTTCTACCTACCGCAATGGTATAGCCATCACTGGAAAGGAAGTGGCGGGGTGGCAGTTTCTTAGGAACGACTTTCTTTGATTTCTTCTTAGATGGCTGTTCCGTGATATAACCCTCTTCAATGAGCTCTTGTCTGATATCCATTAAATCTTCAACGGATCCTGCTGTCTTGATCATGGTTAATACACTATCTAAATAATTATAAATTGCCGTTGTTTTCATTAGCCTTTTTTCTAAATCCGCAATAGTTCGCACCGCTTTTTCATAGGCTTTGTAAAGCTGCTTCAAGTTAGCCTGGGGTGACAAATGGGGAATTAGTTCTATTTTGATAGTGGGGAGCTGAGGATCATAATAATCCGTTACTTCCACAATCTCTTGACCTGCTTCTATCTGATAGAGATTTGCTTTAATCAAATCCGCTTTACGCCGTGAATTTTGAGCTTTATCTGCCAAGCTAAACTCTTTTTGCTGTTTTTTCATGGTGCGCAGTTGCCGATCTGCTTCCTTCTTTACAACTCTGTGAAGGGATTGACGCAAAGCGGCAATATTGCGTTGGTTATTCAACATGAAATAAAAGTGATCAAGACAGGCATTCATGCTTTCATAGTCTACAGATTGGTCTGAAATATGATGGTAGCGCAAGGCACCGCAATAGACTTTGCCTTGCGGGGTTGTGGTTATTGCGGGTTCGTAGGCGTTCTCAGCAATCATTTTACGTAAATTGACGCTAAGGGTCGCAAAATCGCTGTAACGGTTCATTAATTCGCGAGCAATCAGAGGACTAATGCCCTCAAATTGGTCAACAAGTGCGTTTGCATCTAAGGGTTCAAGTTGGAATGGGGGAGATTGGAGATCGAGAATAGAGCGCTTTTCAGATGGCGGTGCCACATAGGTAAAACCAGGAAGTATTTGCCGCACACGGCTTACGCCAAAGGGAATTCTCTTGACTGCATCAATTATTTTACCGCTCTCCGCATGGGTTAGAATAATGTTACTATGTTTGCCCATGAGTTCACAGATTAGTTTTTTCTCAGTTAAATTGCCCAACTCATCGTAGCTCGAAAAAGTAATATGAAGGCAACGCTCTAAACCAGGTTGTTCAATCGAAACGATTCGCCCGCCATCTAAGTGTTTCCGTAATAGCATGCAGAATAGAGGTGCTTGGGCTGGGTTTGGTCCGCTATGTGTTGTAATATGTGCCCGATAATCCTGGGCATTACAATTCAAAAGCAGTCGATAATTCACCTTATTATAAATATGTAAAATAATTTCTTCATTACGAGGCTGGTAAGATTTCTGCAACCGACCGCCGCAAAAAAGTTCACTGAGTTCATTCGTAACTGCACGTAACATTAAACCATCCATTGCCATTAGTAGGGGTACTCCTTTACTAGTCTGCCATCTTAGGCATCCTATCGTACTGTTATTATAGCGGATACAACCGTTATTGTCATGCTTAGCAAATAGCGACCTCGCGATCGACTGGCATATTTACGGCACTTCATGGTATAATATATTTTACAAAATAAGAGGAGTAATGCTATGTTACAGAGTATGACGGGATATGGACGTAGTACAGTTGATATTGGAGCACAAACCTATACAATAGAGATAAAAGGGGTTAATCACCGATATCTTGATATTAAAATTAGAATGCCACGTGAATACTATCAATTAGAAGACGTTATTCGCAAAGAGATTGGCAAATATTTCGAACGTGGTCGCATTGATGTATTCATCCACTATGAGAGAAGTGTCGTCAACAGCCAAGAGATTAAGATTGATCAGAATTTGGCAGCGGCCTATCTCAAAGGCTTAATAGATTTAGCGGCCTATTGCAATTTAGAGCAAGAGCCCAATTTAGAGTATATTGCGAGTCGTCCCGATGTACTTACCATTACGGAACCGGAAGTCGATTGGGATGATGCTGCAAAACGAATGATTGGTGGTGTCAATGATGCCTGCCAAGAAATGTTGAAAATGCGCTCTTATGAAGGTGCGACACTAGCCGTCGCGATCAATAATCAACTTGCTGAGATTGCCGATTTGTGGGCCAAAGTCAAAGAGAAAGCGCCTATCGTGATTGCGGAATATCAAACCAAATTACAGGAGCGGATTCGTTCACTCTTGGATCAAAGCGTTGAATTGGATCAGGATCGTCTAGCCAACGAAGTGGCATATTTTGCAGATAAAGCGAGTATTGACGAGGAGTTAGTGCGCTTAGCAAGTCATTTAGAGCAATTTACAGAGATTATGGAACAGGGTGGCGTCGTCGGTAGAAAACTGGATTTTATTGTCCAAGAGATGAACCGTGAAGTCAATACAATGGGTTCTAAGTCATCAGATATCGAGATTACCAGAACGGTTGTGGATATGAAGTCACTTATTGAAAAGATACGTGAACAAGTACAGAATATCGAATAGGTGCAGCATGAACGAAGGATTTTTAATTGCAGTTTGTGGTCCATCTGGTGTTGGGAAAGGTACAATAAATAGCTTGCTACTAAAGCGTAATCCCAATTTGAAAATGTCAATATCTGCGACTACTCGTGCACCTCGCATCAATGAAACAGATGGCAAAGAGTATTATTTTGTTGATCCAGCAGAATTTGAATCCTTAATCGCAACGGGTCAACTTTTAGAATGGGCAGTTGTCCATGATACCTACTATGGGACACCTTTGGTACCGGTTCAGGAAATGCTTGCAGCTGGGTATGATGTTTTACTCGAGATCGATGTGCAAGGGGCTTTGCAGGTTAAAAGCAATTTCCCAAATGCCATTTTGATTTTTCTAACCGCGCCTAATTTACGAGAGCTGGAACGGCGTTTGCGTGATCGTGGCACGGAAACCGAAGCGCAGATTGCACGAAGGCAAAAAACCACTGCTTGGGAAATGACAATGATTGATAAGTTCGATTATGTTATAATGAACGAAGTAGTAGAGGATACCTATCAGGCAGTATTGAATGCAATTATCACTGCTAAAGAAAAATACAGTCAAAATCCAGGAGGTCAACAAAATTGTTAATTAAGCCATCAATCGATACACTATTAAAAAAAGTAGACAGTAAATACACATTAGTTATCGCTGCTTCCCAACGTGGTCGTCAAATTCGCGAAGAAGTCTTAGTTCAAAAAAGTGAGGATAAATTAGGTGGCTTTAGTACCGGTGAGTTAAAAGAGATTTCAATTGCCTTAGACGAAATTGCATCGGATAAATTAACTTATGATTTCATTATCCCTGAAGAGGTTGATGAAGGGTTAGCTAGTGAGAATAGTGATGAACTTCATTTGCTTGAGGAACAGAATGTTAGTTTGGATCACGCTGATCTTATAGATCCGCCAATCGTAGAAACCGTATAAATGGAAAGCGTTTAGATTACTGAGATATAAATCGGCATGACTGTTGTCATGCCTTTGCTATATCGTTTATCGTATTTGAATTGAGATGGGGGAGGTGAATCAGGTGATTGCAGAAGTCATTGTTGATATTATCCATAGCGATGTTGATCGTGTTTTTGACTACAAGATCCCAGCTACTGCTGTTGTAGAGCTCGGTGTAGAAGTTTTAATTCCGTTTCAAAGGCGTCAAATAACAGGGTTTGTGGTGGGAATTAAACCCCAGAGCACGGTTGCAGACCATCGATTACGTTATTTAATTAGGGTACTCCATGATGGCGAAGTACTCTTGCAACCTGATTTGATAGCCTTAGCTTCTCAAATGGCAAATTACTACATTGCGCCACTAGCCCAAGCCCTTGATACAATTGTACCAGGTGGCTTACGGGGTTTAAGGCGCCAAGTGCAAATTAAACATCAAAAGTGGGTGCAATTAACGGCCCTCGGGCGACAGCAACCATGGCCTATCGTTAAACGAGCGCATCGACAGTTGGCCGTGCTCGAATTGTTAGCGGCTAAGGGCAGAATGAAACTTACAGAGGTTCAGAGGATAGTGGGTAACATTACGAGCACCACGCTTCAAGCATTAAGCAAAAAAGGACTAATTACCATCGAATCTCAGGAAGTATTAAGACGACCGACCACTCACGATCACCAAGACAAGCCGAATCATCTCATTCTAAATGCAGCACAACAGTTGGCTGTCGATCGGATCACAGGTTTGTTAAATGAGCGCACTGCAGCCAATGTCTTGTTACATGGTGTTACTGGGAGCGGTAAAACAGAAGTCTATATTAGTTCAATCGAATATGCTTTAAGTCAAAAACGTGATGCCATCATGCTCGTGCCTGAAATCACCCTTACCTCTCAGACCATCTCGCGTTTAACCGCTCGGTTTGGCAATACGATTGCGGTCTTACATAGTTCCCTTTCGGCTGGGGAGCGCTATGATGAATGGCGTAGAGTGGTGAAAGGCGAGGTGCGAGTGGTTGTCGGAGCACGCAGTGCCATATTCGCCCCTTTGGCAAAAATTGGTATAATTATTATCGACGAAGAGCATGAATCAACCTTTAAGCAGCAAGATAATCTACGCTATGATGCCCGATTAATCGCGAGATGGCGTGCTCAAGCCCACCAGGCTATTGTCGTTAGCGGCTCTGCTACGCCATCTGTAACCAGCTATTATGAAGCAATACAAGGGGAAGCCCTCTTACTGACCTTACCTAAGCGGATTACGCCACATCCTTTGCCACCCGTTAAAATAGTGGATATGCGCCTAGAACTCAAGAATAATAACTACAGTCTACTCTCGCTTAGCTTGCAGCGTGCCTTACACCACCATATCGTTGAACACAGGGGGAAGGGCATCATCTTACTCAATAGGCGTGGCTATGCCAACTTAGTAATATGCCGCGATTGTGGACATGCGACTAAATGCCCACAGTGTGAAGTCACTTTGACCTACCATGCATCGGACAATACCTTAAAGTGCCACTATTGTGATACCGTTTTACCATTGGAGTATCGTTGTCCAAACTGCAATGGCTCTAATTATCGTCCGGTCGGCAGTGGAACGCAAAAAATCGAGCAGTTATTGCAAGAACTGCTTCCTGCTATCCCTATTATTCGCATGGACAGCGATAGCACCAAACTGAAAAATGCCCACTTCCACCTATTGAAGCGCTTTAAGGACGCTGAGCGCGGGATTCTTTTGGGCACCCAAATGATTGCAAAAGGATTGGATATCCCCGAGGTCGTTTTAGTTGGGGTTATCAATGCAGATATCACACTTAATTTACCAGATTATCGTGCGGATGAACGCACCTTTCAACTACTGACACAGGTTGCCGGCCGTTCGGGACGTGGCATAGATCCTGGGGAAGTGATTATCCAAACCTATACGCCAAGTCACCCCAGTATTCTGGATGCCTGTCATCATGATTACCAGTCCTTTTATCAGCGAGAAATTCTATATCGACAAAGGGTTGGCTATCCGCCGTTTATGTCTTTGATTCGCATCGTTTGCTCCCACTCTGAAGAACGAATTGCACGCCGCGGTGTTCAATTTATCGCGCATCAGCTCGCTGATCATCAAGAGGTGATTCAATTGAACCCATCACCCGCTGCGATCACCAAAATTAAACATTTATATCGCTGGCATTTAGTGTTAAAATACAATGGTGAGAGGTCCGTCTTACGGCTCATTAAGAATATTGTGATGGACCTTCGTCAACGCAGCAATACTTTAGAGAAACCTTTACGGATTAGCATTGATGTGGATCCAGAGGATATGTTTTAGATCGAGCACACCTATTTTCAGAACCCAATAGAGTGCTTACTAGATCGTTTAAGTAGGGAGAGATGGAGATATGGCATTAAGAGCGATTAGAAAAGACAGTGACCCAGTGTTGCATAAGCTGGCGAATCCAGTTAAAAAAAGAGGTGCTTGGCTGGATAAATTACTGACTGATATGGAAGAAACGATGGTTTTTGAGCGAGGTGCGGGTTTAGCAGCGCCTCAAGTGGGTATAAGTAAGAGAGTGATCTTAGCTTTGGATGATGTCCACATGAAGCTGTATAAATTAATTAATCCAACGATGATCGCACAAGAAGGAGAAGACGAGGGCTTTGAAGGGTGTCTTAGTGTGCCTGATTATGTTGGAAAAGTGAAAAGGGCTGAGACTATAACGGTTGAGGCACTGAATCCTTCAGGTGAAAAAGTCATAATTGAAGCAGAGGGTTTCTTTGCTCGCGTTTTACAACATGAGATTGATCATCTTAATGGGATTCTATTTACTGATATCGCTAGCGAGGTGTTTGAGAATACGCCAGACGATGAAGATGAAGACGATGAAGAAGCGCAAGTTGAGGTGCTAGTATAATGCGTGTTATTTTTATGGGCACTCCGGATTTTGCTATTCCCTGTTTAGCGGCACTCAGCGAGAAGCACGACGTGGTTGCAGTTGTGACCCAGCCTGACAAGGCGCAGGGAAGAGGACGTAGGGTCAGTTATTCACCCGTCAAGAAATTCGCTTTAGAGCATGATTTAGCGGTTTTACAGCCTGAGAATGTCAATGATGTCGCCTTTGTAGATTCGCTGATTGCTTTAGATCCCGATGTGATTATTGTTGTTGCCTACGGGCAAATTTTGCGTCAACGATTACTTAAACTTGGACGATATGGTGTTTTAAATGTCCACGCCTCATTATTACCTCAGCTTCGCGGAGGCGCCCCGATTCATCGATCTATTATGAATGGTGATTCGGAAACGGGTGTTACGATTATGCGTGTTGAGCGCAAACTCGATAGCGGCGCCATCTATCTGCAGAAGCGCATCCCTATTGGTGAAGGGGATACCGTAGAAAAGATTCACGATGCCCTCGCCACACTAGGCGCCGATTTACTCATCCAAACACTTGCAGAATTCCCTCACCTAGAGCCCATTCCGCAGGATCACGCGTCAGCAACCTTTGCTCCAATTATCAAAAAAGAGGATCGGGTGATTGATTGGTCGAACGCGGCAGGGGAAGTCTATAATCAAATCAGAGGATTAAATCCGTGGCCAATTGCCTTGAGTTCTTTTCGTGGTCAGCTGATTCAGCTGTCTGAGAGTAAGGTCTTAGATAGGGCTGAAAAGGCTACGGTTGAGACCGGTGAAATTGTTAAAATCACAGATGAAGGGCCAGTCATTCAATGTGGTCAAGGTCGTCTATTATTATTATCGCTTAAACCAGCAGGCAAGAAATGGATGTCTGGAGCCGATTTTTGTCGCGGATATCGTTGTAGTGTAGGTGAAAAGTTCCAATTACTTGGAGGTGAAAAGCATGTTTAGTTCCTATTTAATATTTATATTGCCCGTATTGATTCTTTCAATGTATGCTCAGAATAAAGTGAGTTCTGCTTATGCGAAATACCAAAAGGTCACAACCCGCTCTCATTTAACTGGGTATGAAGTTGCACAGCGTATTTTGCGAGGTGCAGGTATCTCCGATGTTCAAGTCGAAATGACAGAAGGTCAATTAACAGACCATTATGATCCACGGAAGAATGTTGTTCGGTTGTCAGCGGGTGTGTATAACGGCAGCTCGGTAGCGGCGTTTGGCATTGCGGCTCATGAAATTGGTCATGTTATGCAGTATCATGAAGGTTATTCTGCCATTAAATTGCGCAATGCGATTGTGCCCGTTGTATCATTTAGCTCAACTGCGGCGATGCCACTCTTTGTCATCGGCTTTTTCATGAATAGTGGTATTATGATAGATATTGGCATAGCCCTTTTTGCAGGCGTTGTTATTTTTCATTTGATTACGCTTCCGGTTGAGTTCAATGCGAGCAGCCGAGCAGTAGCCGTTTTACAAAGCGAAAACCTGGTGTTGCCAGATGAAGCTTTGGGCGTGAAAGAAGTATTAAACGCGGCCGCCTTAACTTATGTCGCATCCGCTTTAATGGCGCTTATGCAATTGGTAAGATTGCTATTCTTACGAGGTAGCCGAAGATAATGGCTGTTTCAGCACGTGATGTCGCGTTAGATATATTGTTACAATCGCAACGACGTCACATTTTCGTTAACTTAACGTTGAAACATCATCAAGACTTTAATGCGTTAAATGATGCTGATAAAGCATTGACTTATCATTTAATTTACGGGGTTTTGCAAAATCAAACCTTTTTGGATTACCATATCCAGCGATTTCTCCATCAGGAAATTACCAAACTAAATCCGATTGTACACCTTATTTTGCGACTGGCTTTTTATCAGTTCTTCTTTATGGAACGCATCCCGAATCATGCCATTGTCAATGAAGCGGTTGTCCAGTGCAAGCACCATAAATTGGGTCGTTTAGCTGGTTTGGTCAATGCGGTCTGTCGCAAAGGGGCCAAAATTGATCTCGCGCAAAGCCCGATTACGACTATATCGGGGCGTCTGCGCGGGGCCAATTGGCGGGGGTCTCCGGCG
>CAZVAO010000023.1:0-9269 GCA_964625175.1 uncultured Clostridiaceae bacterium | reverse complement strand
AATCGGAAAATCAAATAGAATATCTTGCTATTAAGTATTCTCATCCCTTGTGGCTCATCCAGGCATGGGCAGCTAGATGGGATCTTGTGATAGTTGAAGCTATGGCTGCCGCTAATAATCAAGTATTAGAGCAAACAATACGTGTTAATCGCCTTAAGTCAAATTTACTCGAAGTCAAAACGGTTTTAGAAGCAGAGGGGATTGTCAGTCAGGCGGGTAGACTCTTCCCAGAGCAAGCTCTGAAAGTCGCTTCTGGGAATATGGCCAACCACACGCTGTTTCAATCCGGAAAAATCACCCTACAAGATGAGGGTGCTATGGCAGCTGTTTACAGCTTAGATTTAATGCCAGGGCTGCGCATTTTAGATCTGTGTAGCGCCCCGGGTGGCAAGACAGCCCTCATTAGCGAACACTTAGATCTTACCGATGAAATTGTTGCAGTAGAACTCCATGAACATCGTATGAATTTGTTGAATGAGACGTGTCAACGTTTAGGTGTCACTAATGTAACCCCAGTCCTTGGAGATGCCACACATTTATCAGTTGCCCCTGTGGGTCTATTTGATCGCATAATGTTAGCTGCACCTTGTTCCGGTTTAGGAACGATCCGCAGCAAGCCTGAGATTCGCTGGTATCGTCAACCTGAGGATATCCTAGAAATTGCAACGATTCAGCACAAATTGCTGGCAAATGCTTATCAGCTACTAAAGCCCGATGGTAAATTGGTCTATTGTACCTGTTCGAATGAATTTGCAGAAACGCAGGCGATTGTTAGTAGCCAAAAACGTTGGAAAATTCTGAGTGAACAGCAGTTATTGCCCCATCTCTATGGTACCGAAGGGTTTTATATAGCGGTTTTGGCAAAGACAGAGAATTGATTTGCTGAATCAATCTTATGGAGGAATGATCATGGCGGTGCTACTTGAATTAGATTTAAAGGCAATGCAACAACTGATGCATCATTATGGAGAACCCGCTTTTCGCGCAAAACAACTGAGAGAATGGCTGATTACCAAGCATACTTCCGATGTTCATCAAATGACAAACCTCTCGAAAAATCTTCGCCAAAAGCTTGCTCTAAATCATCAGGCCTATCCCTTGCGTATCGATCAAATTCAATATTCTGCTGAAGATCAGACTTATAAATTTACGGCTTTAACCTGTGATGAAGAGATGATTGAAGTGGTGGTTCTTAAATATGATTATGGCTACAGCGTTTGTGTTTCGAGCCAAATCGGATGTGCGATGGGGTGTGCATTCTGCGCATCTGCCCAAGGCGGACTTGTCCGCAACTGTACCGCTACTGAAATGATTGCGCAAGTCCTCTTAGCTGAGCAAATAGTCAATGCGCGTATCGGTCGTGTGGTCGTGATGGGTATGGGGGAACCCCTCCATAATTATCAAAATCTAATTCAGTTTCTGCGGTTGCTCAATGATCCAGATTGGGGGCTAGGGATTAGTTTACGGCATGTAACGGTCTCTACTTGTGGTTTAGTTCCCCAGATCCGTCGTCTAGCCGCTGAAAAACTGCCGGTGACGCTTGCCTTGTCTTTACATGCCCCGGATGACACGTTGCGCCAAAAACTGATGCCAATCGCTGAAAAATATCCTTTAGCAGACGTGGTTTTAGCTTGTCGCTATTATTTTAAAATGACCGATCGGCGCATCTCATTTGAATATATTTTGATTAAGGATGTCAACGATTCTCCTCATCAGGCCAAACTTTTGGCCCAATTATTAAGTAAAGAGAATGCGCATGTGAATCTAATTCCCTACAATAAAGTTGATTTTCTAGAATGGGAAATGTCCCAGAATAATCAAGTTCAAGCGTTTGCCACGATTCTCAATAAGGCAGGTATTTCCGTTACAATTCGGCGTCAATTGGGTGATGATATTGATGCAGCGTGTGGGCAATTGCGCCGCAGAACAGCAAGAATAGAGGTGAAGTGATGGTCCTATTGCGAACGGCTAAAATGACGGATACGGGATTAGTTCGTCCGAATAATGAAGACTGTATTGGCGAATTCCAATTTTCATATGGACCAGTCAAAGTAAATTGTTTGGCTGTGGCAGATGGAATAGGGGGGCATCAGGCAGGCGATATTGCCAGTAAATTAACCATTGAATATTTGCAAGACTATCTTCATAACTTAGAGGATAATCGGGATTTGTCGCAAGTTTTAATGGATGTCTTTAGCAAAATTAATCAACTGGTTTTTAGAGAAGCGACTAGACGGCCTGATTACGAAGGAATGGGAACAACGCTCACTTCTGCCTTAATTGAGGGAAAAAATCTTTGGATTGGCCATGTCGGTGATAGTCGGGCTTATCTTTATCGAGAACCGAGTTTACAATGTCTTACAGAAGACCATTCGGTTGTGGGTGAAATGGTTAGAAATGGCCAGTTAACGCGTGAAGAAGCGCGCCTTCATCCCTGGCATAATATCATCCAGCAAGCGATTGGGTTAGACCCAACGGTAGATGTTGCTATTTATAGAGCGGATTTGCTAGCAGGCGATATTTTACTACTCTGTACGGATGGATTAACGGATTTATTAAGTGAGGAAGAACTTAAAACGGTGATCAGTAAAAGTAAAGTTCCCGATTTAATTTTGAATGAATTGCATAGTATTGCAATTGAGCGTGGCGCTTATGACAATTATAGTATCATTATTGCCTATCAAGAGGAGAGTGAGCTCAATGATTAATACATTATTGAATAACCGTTACCTAATTATCGAGGTGATTGGTAGTGGTGGCATGGCAACAGTCTATAAGGCTCAAGATCAATTGTTGGATCGCATTGTTGCTGTCAAAGTGTTACATCATTCTGAGATGTCAAACGAGGATGCTGTACGTAAGTTTCTTTATGAAGCGCGATCTGCAGGTGGACTAACTCATTTCAACATTGTGAGTGTTTACGATTATGGGGAACAGGACGATATCTACTATATCGTCATGGAGTTAGTTGATGGACAAACCCTAAGGGAATACATGCCCACTAAGCAGGCCTTAGAAATTGATACAGCAGTAGATTTCGCCCTTCAGATTTGTGACGGATTACAGCACGCCCATTCCAAGGGCGTGATTCATCGCGATATCAAGCCTGAGAATATCATTGTCACCAGTGATGGTAATATTAAAGTGGCCGATTTTGGCATTGCACGTGCCGTTACCTCTGATACGTTAACGCGCAGCAAGGATGTTTATGGTTCAGTCCGTTATTTTTCACCCGAACAGGCGAGTGGCGATAGTGCCAACGCCCAATCTGACATGTATAGTTTAGGGATGGTCTTATACGAGATGCTCAGTGGCACGCTTCCTTTTGAAGGGGATACACCAATTGCGTGGGCAATGAAACATATTAATGCGCAACCAAAAGAGCTAACCCAGGCCAATAGTGAAATTGCTCAAGAGTTAAGTGACATCGTCATGAAAACGTTGCAGAAAGACCCAGATGATCGTTTTCAAGACATTAATGAATTGAAACAGGCTTTAATGATGTTTAAACAAGGTTTGCCAGTTCAATTCAATGAAAGAGAGCACAAAAGTGAGGCTAGTCAGACCAATATGCCAGTTAAAGCACTGAACAAGAAGAAAAGAAATCCAATCTTAATCACGGTTGCAGTGATTGCTGCTTTGATTATCGTTGGCGGCGTTTATGGCTACAACTGGCTTAGCAATTATCTAGATGTTGGAGAAGTTGAGGTACCTTCTTTGGTTGGTGTTCATATTCAGGTTGCCACAGCAATGTTGGAAGAAAGAGGATTGACCATCGAGGTGATGGGTACTCAGAAAGATGAAACGCTTGAGGCAAATTATGTCATTAAGCAGGATCCTTCAGAAGGTAGTATTGTCAAAGAAGGACGTGTGATCGGCGTCACCTTAAGTGAAGGCGCAGAGTATAGCGCAGTCCCCAATATCGGAGGGGTTACCTTAGCTGAAGCAGAAGTCTTGGTTTTTAATGCCAATCTCCAAGTGGGAGAGGTCATCGAACGGTATAGCGATGATATACCCGCCGATCATGTAATGATGCAAAACCCACGTCCAGACACCATGGTTAAAGCGAATACAACAATCGACATTGTGATTAGTCTGGGCCCAGAATTTAAATCGACTAAACTGCCAGATTTGACCGGTTTAACATCAGAGAATGCCTATCGGGTCTTGCAACAACTTGAGTTAGCGGTTGGCGCCATTACGGAAATCCCATCTGATAAACCAGCGGGAACCGTCGTCGGTCAGACAATCCCTGCAGGCACTGAAGTACTCACAGGTGCTAAGATAGGGTTGGTGGTTAGCAATGGCAGAACACCGTAAATCACACAATAACGAGCAAATAGAGGGGCGCATCTACCATTCAGTAGCGGGATCCTATCAGGTGCTTACAGAAGTCGGTAGCTTTAGCTGTAAACCGCGCGGTCGTCTGCGTTTAGCGGGCACACCACCCTACACAGGTGATCGTGTCTTAATATCTTTATCGGGCGATGGTAGCGGTGTGATTGATCAGATTTTACCTAGGGTGAGCTTAATGGATCGTCCCGCTATTGCTAACGTTGATCAAATAATCGTGGTATTGGCTCCAGAGCCCAAACCCAATTATCTGCTGATTGATCGCATTCTTGTCGCAGCAGAGAATCAAAATTTAAAATGCATTTTGGTGCTGAATAAGTCAGACTTAGGTATTGATACTGTAGACTATTTGGACGCCTATCGTCTCATCGGCTATCCGCTATTCATAGGGTCAGTAACAGAACAAAGTGGCTTCGAGGGGCTATTTGAAGCCTGCAAAGGGCATATTAGTGTGTTAGCTGGCCAGTCTGGCATGGGGAAATCGTCATTAATCAATTATTTATGTCCTGCTGAGGATTTGGCAACGAATGAGATTAGCGAGAAGCGTGGTTTTGGGCGACATACAACACGAACAGTCAGCCTCTTAGAATTGCCTGGTGGGGGACTCTTGGCCGATACACCTGGCTTTAACAATATCCACTTAGCATCTATTGCCAGCGAACGACTCGATGCTCATTTCCCTGAAATGTATCCATTCTTAGGGAAATGTCGATTTATGTCATGCATCCATCAGAACGAACCCAATTGCGCAGTTATTGAAGCTGTCAAGAATGGTGATATTGCTGAAAATCGTTATAAATCATACTTAGCTATTCTCGCTGAATTACAAGATATAGAGAGGAATAAATATCAATGATTAAAATTGCACCTTCATTATTGGCAGCAGACTTTGGTCACTTAGCCGTTTCGTTAGCTCAAATTGAAGAGGACGCCGATTTATTGCATCTGGATGTCATGGATGGCCATTTTGTACCCAATATTTCTTTTGGCTTACCGGTTATCAAAGCCGTTAAGCAGTTAACGAATCTACCTTTAGATGTTCACTTAATGATTACAAATCCTGATGTTTTTCTGGCAGCCTTTGTGGAAGCCGGTGCGGATATCATTACTGTACATGCCGAGGCATGTAGCCATCTTCATCGAACAGTCTCTGCAATTAAGAATTTGGATTGTAAAGTGGGAGTTGCCTTGAATCCACACACACCTTTAGATGTTTTAGACTATATCTTACAGGACCTAGATCTTGTCTTAATCATGAGTGTCAATCCTGGCTATGGTGGTCAATCTTTTATCCAATCGATGCTCCCCAAGATCTCCCAAGTCGCAGCGCTTGTTCAACGATCGGGGTTGTCCCATCAGGTCGTGATTTCTGTGGATGGAGGCATAAACATTGATAATGTCAGAGCAGTTTCTGAAGCAGGTGCCCAAATTGTCGTAGCGGGGTCAGCTGTATTTAAAGCAGTAAATCCTAGCCAGGCTATTCGGGATTTAAAATCCCTAATTTTTTAAGTGCTTTTGGTTTACGGGTTTGCGGAATCATTAATGGCGTAACTATTAAAAAGTATCCTAGCACAAGAACTAGAATACTTTTTTGGTAAACAAAGGTTAATCTGTTGACTGCTCTAAATAAGTAAATAAAAAGAGCGCATATAGCGCTCTTAGAGAGATATCTTAAATAGCTCTCTTAATCTTACCTGATTTTATGCATTTTGTACAAACATTACGTCGAACTTTACGACCTTCTTCAACAACATGGATACTTTGAATGTTAGCATTCCAAACTCTTCTCGTATGCTTATTAGAGTGACTAACATTATTGCCTGCAGTTGGTCCTTTACCGCAGATTTCACAACGTCTGGCCATTTGCAATGCACCTCCTTCTACTAGGTTTCTTGTTATCAAATGACGAACAGATGTATTATAACGCATAAACTGTTGTTTTGCAATGCAATATAGTATAATATGTACATACCAATATTTTGGGGGGCAAAAAATGTCTAAGATTTTAGTTCAAAACGATTTGGGGAATATAGTTGTCAGTGATGAGATCATTGCTCAATTATCTGGAATGGCCGCAATAGAGAGTTATGGTGTTGTAGGAATGTGTTCACGCAGTCGCTTGAAGGATAGTATCGTTGAGCTCCTTGGCCATGATAACATTGCACGAGGTGTTGAAGTCAGTTCTGATGGTGATGCAATTATTATAGACCTCTATATTATTGTTGGTTATGGCAATAGGGTTTCTGAAATTGCACACAATATCATGTCAAGAGTGAAGTATATTATTGAAAGCACTGTAGGGGTAGAAGTAAAAAACGTCAACATCAATATTGAAGGTGTTCGGGGTAAATAACAGGGAGTCATGTCATGGAAATTAAACAGATCGGCAGCGCGGAGTTCACAAAAATGTGGGTTGCCGCATGTCAAAATCTTAAAAACAAAATAGAAGTTCTTAATAGCTTGAATGTCTTCCCTGTACCAGATGGTGATACGGGTACTAATATGTATTTGACCTTTAAGTCCGCTATTAGCAAGATTAGCACGGATGATCACCATGTCGGTAATATTGCGGTAAAAATATCTAGAGGAGCACTTCTAGGTGCGCGTGGTAATTCTGGTGTAATCTTATCCCAGATTTTACGCGGGATTAGTGATGCGCTTGCGGAAGAAGACCATATCGATGCCCAACTGTTTGCCACTGCCCTATCTAAGGGTGTGGTCACCTCTTATAAAGCGGTTATGCGGCCTGTTGAAGGTACGATTTTGACCGTGTGTAAAGATTCTGCTAAGCGAGCGGCTGAGGTCGTCGAGGCAGGTGAAGAGGATTTGATTGTTTTACTTGGTGAGGTCATTAAAGCTGCACAAGCATCTTTAAACCGTACGCCAGAATTGTTACCGGTGCTCAAACAGGCTGGGGTTGTTGATGCTGGAGGTCAAGGCTTAGTTTTCATCTTTGAGGGCTGGTATTCCGCTTTAAGCGGTAAACATATTGAAATTCCAGAAATGCCTCAAACGACTCCAGAACAGGTTAGTAGGCCGCTAGCTGTTGATGAACTTGAGGATTATGGCTATTGCACGGAATTTTTTATCCATGCAGATGAACAACATGTTCCCGCTATCATTGCACGCTTTGAGAAGTATGGTGATTCGCTTGTGGTCGTGGGGAGTGATGATATTATCAAAATCCATATTCACTCTATGCACCCAGGTAAGGTACTCGAAGTCGCCTTACGCTATGGAGAAATCTCTCGAATTAAGATTGAAAATATGAAAATTCAACATACGCATTATGTGGAGCATGAATTAGAAACGAAACGAGCTGCCAGAAAAGGGCTTGCCGTCATCTCTGTTTCTACCGGAGACGGTTTGAGTGAAATATTCAAAAGCATGGGTGTTGATCGAGTCATAAAAGGTGGCCAAACAATGAATCCGAGTACGGAAGATCTTGTTAAAGCAATTGAAGCCGTTAACGCTGATAACGTCATTATTCTGCCTAATAATTCGAATGTAATCTTATCCGCACTGCAATGTCAGGATCTAGTGGATAGTCAGGTTTTTGTTGTTCAATCCAAATCAATTCCGCAAGGTTTTGCAGCTTTAATGGGATTTGATCAGGATATCAATAAACTTGACCAGACCATCGAAACTATGATCGAAAATATGAATTATATTCACAGTGGTGAAATCACATTTGCCACACGTGAATTTGAGTCAAGAGTTGGCATGATCGGTGAGGGCGATATCATCGGAATTAACAATGGCGAAATAACGGTTATTGCAGATGATCCACGCGAAGCCTTATTAATGATGATTGATGATGTTGTTGATGAAGAATCTGAGGTGATTACTGTTTTTGTCGGTGAAGATGTCGATACGACCAGTAATGATGAACTGCTTGATACATTGGTTGACTTATATCCACTCTGTGATATTGAAGTACATTATGGCGGTCAACCGCTCTATTATTATCTACTCGCAATTGAATAGATTATTGATCTTAATATCATAGGCTGTTCCCACTACTGGGGAGAACGGCCTATTTTTTATTCAGGACACTTTTGAAGGCCTCCTGTTCATTATGAAATCATTCAAAGTCTGTTTTACTGCCAAATCTATGGTACAATATACGAGATATTTATATGATTTGGCAAGAGGTTAGCTGAACCATTATGTTTTTTTTTGAATGGCGATCCGCTAGTGGCGTCATCATCAGCTAACGGGCAATGGAATCGTTTATTTGCCAAACTGCTTAAGGAGTTGATTGATGGTGCGTGTGATAGGTGGAATTGCTCGGGGTCATAAGTTGCTTATGGTAAAAAGTGAAGGAACGAGACCAACAGGCGACCGTGTGAAAGAATCCTTGTTTAATATTTTGGGACAAGATTTGAGTGGCTATAGAGTCTTGGACCTTTTTGCAGGGGTGGGCAGTATCGGTATAGAAGCACTAAGCAGAGGGGCGGCACGAGTAGTAATGGTCGATGCTAATCCCGATTGTGTAACGGTAATTGAAAAGAATCTGGTTCAAACGCACTTCGATCAGAGCAACGTTCGTGTCATAAAAGGGGATTATCATAAAGCATTAATGAATCTTACGGAGACCTTTGATTTAATCTACCTCGATCCACCCTATGCTTCACCATTAGGGCTTTCAGCCTTGAATTTAGTGATGCATATGGATATACTTGCAACGGACGGAATTGTTGTCTTAGAACATGACAAAAGCTTTGTGGATCCTGATGATCGGGCATATCGAACCAAAAAGTATGGGCAAACATACTTATCATTTTTTAGGAGGAACTAGTGAAGATGGATAAGTCAAGAATAGCAGTGTACCCAGGGAGTTTCGATCCTCTCACGAATGGACACTTGGATATTATTGAAAGGGCAGCCAATCAATTTGAGCGATTAATTGTTTC
>CAZVAO010000022.1:0-23964 GCA_964625175.1 uncultured Clostridiaceae bacterium | reverse complement strand
CCATTATTACTCGCGACCGTCGTTAGCAAATCAGCCAGCTGTTTCGTTACATAACGTCCCATAAAGATATTTAGGGAAGCTAAAATGGCAACAAGTAATAGGAGTAGTACCATCATGGTCACTACAATAAACTTGAGCCGTACCTTCTTAATCATTTTAGACCTCCTAGCGTATACAACCTCGGCTTGTCTTAAAATCTTAGTTCAGATTTGCTATCATATAATCGATCTCTGATGTCACTTACATTATATCATATTAATTAGGTTGCTTAATCTTCTTATCTCTAAAACCTACCCCTATTAAACTTGGCCCCTCATTTTAGCGGAATAGTATTGAAAACCAGGTGTGTCCCCAATGTAGGTAATCATGACCAATCAGAAACTGAGCCAGTCACTCGTTTTAAAGTGAGCTGCTACACGCTGATCCCAAAAAAACAATCGCTTGCCCCGTTTGGAACTCCGTGAACACCATGGGGCTCAACGATTGCTCAATAACAGCTTAACCATTTAGAAGCCAGCTAGCTACTTAAAGATTTAACCGCAAAGGGCACAAATGGAAGCAGCTGTATTGCTTGCCGCGCGAAGCGCGCTTGACGGCGCAACAGCGCTCATTGCTAGCTCAAAAAAATAGTAATGAACAAGATGTGTCCCCAATGATTCTGATGTTTCTTCATTAACTCGATCATCGGTCGCTCTAGCCTACATTTGCAAGATTAGAAAAAGACACAACCCATAAACAAAGGGCTGTGTCTAGATTACATCACTTCCAAGTCAACACTTTAATGGGTTACAATAAGTGAATTTTGCGATTAATTATCGTTCTTAATCTCTGAAACAAATTCTACAATTGAGCTAGTCAACAATTCAGGAAGCGGGAATGAAGGATCCTGATATGATTTAACATTCTCGTCAATATCCTTAACTTCCTTGAGCACATGATTCATATTGGCAATCATTACTGTCCTAGCAATTGGGGATGCTTCTGCAAGCCTCACAACATTATCGACAGACACTTGTAAATCGGACTCCCCTTGAAGCAATAGCATGGGAATCTCGAGTTTTGTAATCTCTGTTGCAGGATCATACTTCATCCAGCTCAATAAGAACAACTGATTGCTTACACTGAGCATAGGATCTTCCAATACAGCATCTTCACTGATTCTGCCCTCAATCAACGCTTTCATTGTTCGTATCTGAACGGAGTCGTCACCAAGTGGCGCATATTGTTTTAACATGACCTCACCTATTGGATACCCACTTCCCGCTATCGAAATAATACCATCGACTTCACAATCCTGAGCGGCTAAGATACTGATCAAAGACCCTTGGCTATGACCTGCTAAAATAATTTTTTCATAACCACGGGCCTTCATCTCTTGAACACAAGCTTGCAAATCATCCACAAACATTTCAAAGTATACCTGTTCAGTTTGATCAAATTCAGCGGCACTTTTCCCTGCACTGCGTTTGTCATAGCGGAAAGAAGAGATCCCTTGATCTTTCAACTCCTCAGCAAGATATCGAAAACTATTATTTTCTCCTGGGATTATTTCTGAATTACCATCCCGATTCGTTTGGCCTGACCCCGCAACCATAATTACCAGCACATCTTTCGTGCTATGTATAAGTTCGCCATACAAGGCCCCACCATCAACATTGATTTTCACTTCTTGACCTCCTTGAATTTGGAACGCTAATACGACACACACCATCACAGCCGTCATCAGTAAAACTTTAATAAAATTCATTCTTTATCTCCTTGCTAACTCTCGTTTTTCGAGTAGCTTGACTGTTAAAACCAATAATAACACCGAAGCCACAATCGTAATGATAATTGAGTATACAGCGGCAGGATTCATGTAGCATGATAATAGATTGGCTTCATTGAGTAATCCTGAGGGCGTATATTTCTGAACATCTAAGAGCTTTGACATTACATGCGTGCCATAAGCGGGCACTAAAGTAACAAGCCCTGCCGCAAGAGGTTTCGTAAAGAAAACACCAATGATCATCACCAAGCTCAGCACAAAGATATAATATAGCCCTTGTAATATTCCGCTCCTGATGATCACCCCCAGCTCAATCATATCTGTGCCAAACAGTATGCCTGAATAATAAAAGTCAATGACTACAGCTAGTGTCGTGATTCCCATAATGAATCCACCATACACCAGCATCTTCGCGGTGACAGTTGTAGCAAAGTCTTTGTGAGAACAGGATGGCAAAATGAAAGTGCGATTCCTTAGTTCACCAGCAATTAATGTTGCTAGAACAAGTACAACAACTAAAGTTGCAATCTCAAATGTATCCGTCAAATACGCCCGTACAGAATCTCGCTGTGTCGTAATGACCATTTGCTTAAGCATGTCATTACTAATCCCATTGAATTGTTTTCGTAGAACATTGGGTAAAACCAATTTATTTAAGATCGGATTGAGAAGAGAGAAAAATAGGAATACAGCTGAGATTGTCAGAAATTTATAGGTTCTAATTCCCTCAAGAAATTCTTTTTTCAATGATTCGCCCATCATAATTCCTCCCGCTTGTAATTGAAATAAAGATTTCTTCGAGTGTGCGTTGTCTTTGTGTGATCGCTTTAACTGGAGATTTGAAGGATTCAGCTAATCCAAAAATCTTGTTACTCGTTAAGGATTTCGCAAGTCGAACACTGACGACTTTATCGTGATGTTGCGTTTCATAGATCCATTGACAATCGTGGAGCTTCATCAAATCCGTGTGCCCTGGGGTTTCTTGAAAGATGATGTCATATAGCGGAAACTTGTATTTTTCCATTAATGCTGGCAGTTCCATCTCCGCTACCATACTACCTGCTTTGAGTATTCCCACTTTATTACATACTCGCTCAACATCATCGAGGATATGGGTCGAAAGGAAAACCGTCTTACCCGCATCTTTCAGCCGCTTAATCATGTCGAGCACATCTGCCCTGCCTTGGGGATCTAATGCTGATGAAGGCTCATCAAGCAGCAGTATATCCGGATCGTAGAATAGGGCCACTGCCATACCGAGACGTTGCTTCATACCGCGCGAAAAACCACCAATTCTTCGTTTCGTTGCATGGTTGAGGCCGACCCATTCCAGAATCTCCTCAATTCTGCAGGAAACTTTCCCACTATACGCACTCCCAATGTATTGCAAATACTCATAAGCGGTCATCCACGGATAAAATTTAGGTTCCTCTGGCAGGTAGCCAATATTGGGGTGAATGATACTCGTGCGCGAATCTTGCAATTGACCATCGATTCGACACGTTCCACCATCCATTCGTGAAAGACCTGCCATAATATTGATTGTTGTGGACTTACCAGATCCGTTGTGTCCCAAGAACCCATAAACATCATTTTTTGCTACATGAATATTGATTCCTTTAAGGGCTTCAAATGAACCAAAACTTTTTTTCATATTACAAACTCTGATCATAGCAATCTCTCTTTCTACCAATCATGAGGAACATAATTGGACCAAATAAATTTATAAAAATCACAATTAAGATCCATAAGGGTTTGCTAAGATTCTCAACACCCTCTTTAAGAATCTTCCTTATACAGAAATACACGAGGCCTAGTTGAACAAAAAATACAGGCACAATCAACACTAAATAATCTTTAACTAAATCCCACAAAAAAATAACCCCCTTCTTATGATTAAATCATAACAAGAGGGCAAGTCATATGATAAGTGTCTGCTGTCATATAAAAGTCATTTGATTTCACTAACAGTTTATTCAAGCTCCAGCCATTCAATCATCGACCCTGGAATCATACCCAGCGAATGGAGTATATAGCGACGAAGCGCCTCAATGTTGGATCCATTACAGAGCAGAAGCACTGCTCCACCCCCACTATCGACACAGAATAATGATCGATACCCGGATTGATGTCCCCAGTGGAAATAACGGGTCGCTTCAGACGATTCTTCGATACCGATTCCCGATCCCCAGAACAATCCTGGTACCTTACGCTCCATATCTTCATGGTAGCGGCCATCCCACTCTGAGTTATAATTAACTGGGATTACGGGTTGTTTCATTACCTCAAAAAGCGGACCAAAAATACGGTCTGGATAAAGAAGCGCTTTGCAGAACTCCCAATAGTCTTTTAAGGAGGCATGTAAACTCGCTGCACCATTAAGGGTCCATTGTCTCTTGGTTAGCTGATTACCCTTTTCGTCATGCCCAAGGGCCACATTTTCTTTCGCAGGACCACTCCAGACCAACGTACTGTGCTTCATGCCTAATGGAAGAAGAATTTTCGATCGTATATCTTTCTCTATAGCAACAGAAATATGCTCTTGCATCAGACGCTGAACAAGCATATAACCTTCTCCAGAATAGGAGAAATACTTTCCTGGATCCATCTTAAGCTCAAGTTCATCTTCCCTCCCCCAATTCGGCAGACCAGATGAGTGGCTCAGAACCTGACGGAAGGTAACACGCTGTAATTTCTCATTATTAATATAGAAATCATAAAGCTTCTGTCGCTTATTTGCTTCAGGCAGCAAACTCAAAATCGGATCATCAAGTGACACCCCCAATTCACGTAAAAAATCTAATACATAGAGCGCAAACAGCGGCTTCGTCAAGGAACATACCTCAAATAATGTATGTTCATTGATTGCTTGGCCCCTGATGGCCTCACGATTCCCAAAACAAAGAAACTGTTCCTGCCCACCTGGCTTTCGATAAGCTACGGCCAAACCTGGTACATGATCAGCCTCCATGAGATCAATGATACAATCTTCCATTTCAAATTCTGAATCCGTCACTCTACTCACCCTTTCGTTCTGATAATAGGCCACTAATCCTAATCCCAGCCTTCGTGCGATTGCTCGTTCCCAGCTTCTTGTAAATTTCACTAATATAATTCTTAACAGTTCCCTCACTTAAGAAAAGCATATTGGCAATCTGTTTATTCGTCATTCCTTCACTAAGTAACCTTCCCACTTCAAGTTCTCTTTCCGTCAATTCCTCTGCAATCCCAAAGCCTATATGTGTTGACGGATTTGTGTGATGTCCCGATAAACGACTAGCGAGTACAGTGGCAACCTTGGTTGGCAATAGCAAATTTCCATTATAAGCATCTTCGATTGCCTTAACTAAATGTTCAGCGTCGATATCTTTTAGCAGATAACCATCCGCACCACTTACCAAAGCATCAATAATAAGACTTTCTTCATTGAAAGTCGTTAATACGATAATCGCAATACTTGGATAATCACGCTTAATTTTAAGCGTCGCTTCGATACCATCCATCTCAGGCATGCGGATATCCATGAGAATAACATCAATAGCCATCTCTTTCAGTAATGCAAGCGCCTCTTTACCGTTACTCGCTTCACCTATGACTTCCATATGATTTTGCAAATTGATAATCGTTTTTAGCCCTTCGCGAAGTAATACCTGATCATCAACAAGCATCACATTAATTTTTTTCATCGATCCAACCTCCCCCACTATCTGATCTTTATAGCTGCCTCTACCGCAAACCCGTGCTCACCGTGATAATGGCGCAATTCGCCACCGAGGTTCTCAATTTGCTCGTTCATCCGACATAACCCAAATCCTGGCGTAACTCTATCTGGCTTAATACCATCGTTCTCGATCGAAACAATTATAAACTGGTCATCACATGAAACACGCCACCAAATCGTTCGACAATGCCCATGCTTAATGGCGTTCGTCATCGCCTCCATAGACATATAGTATAAGACTTTTCGGGATTTCATTGGGATCTCATCCGCACATTGAAATGATGGATATACCCTAATTCCTGTCGTGTCGTGCACACGCTTTGCGAAGGTATTAAGGATCTCTGTATAATCATCGAAGCGCTCATCCTTCAACTCACTAATGGAGGCACGAAGCTCATTAAGACCCATTCGAACCTGATCTTTGACAATCCCGAGCCTGCGTCGCACTTGTTCCTCATCCTGTCCGAGTATTGCTGAAGTTGCCTCGAGCTGCACCAAAGCAGTGGTTAGTTGATGGCCGACGGTATCATGAATTTCTCCTGCCATGCGATTGCGCTCATTAATCACCGCCATCTGCTCAAGTTCTAACATCTGTACTTTCTGATTGGCTACTAATTGCCTATATTTAATATTCTGTATGTAGAACTTCTGTGCCATGAAACCGACACTCATAATAATACTATATTGAACCATGCCGATTACAAAAACCAAAACACCATCGAAAAATGTAGGAGGCTGCAGTTTCATTAAATACACAATCATATAAACACTGTAGCTGATCACCGTAAAGGATAAACTGTATCGATTCTCATAATCAATAATTACATCTAAGTTAATAATCAAAATTAACCATAGAGAAACCGCTGATTTTGTAAAATAGGAGAGGGGTAAGACAATCATCAGTTCAAGATATGGAAGAATCATGCCCCAAAATGGATTCACAAAGTGCATGCGATGGCGGATGGTAATGATCATCGAAAAAAGTGCCATTAGAGCAGCGATTATTTGCCATTTGTCCGCATTCTCAATAAGCACATAGACACTAATACAGGCCGTTAGGAGCGCATAGGCATAGTGCATATACTTAAAGGTCTTATCTTGATGTGCATCGCTAGTGTTCTTATCCATATCCTCAACTCCTCGCCTCAAATTAATCTCAGAGGAACATATTCAGTAAAGTCGTTATCCCAGCCTTCTGTGGCTTAAGAATCTGTCTTTCAGTTCTTTGATCCAGCAAATCGCTAATCCGTTGAAAGAGCTCATCCCAATCACTCCCCACACGGTCCATAATGAAAGCGTGTTGGGGCAGTTCATGGACAATGGACACTTCAAGGGCCTGACGCGCACGATAATAATTGACCACACCATCAAATCCCTGTAACTGATGCTTCTGCCCATAAGTTGATTTCTCAATATAGGTAATAACGAGATCAATCCAATCCGGATATTCGTCAGTATTAGGCGATTTCCTCTTGCTTGCCACATATTTTATGGTTTCTCCAACCTCTTTCTGCCTTAAATAAACTAAGGTAGGATTCAAGGGCATCAAACTGTTCATCAAATTATGGATATGGTTCACAATAAAGGTGTGGTCCACATTGTGGAAACAGAGCAACTCATTAATCTGATTCTGTAGCACAGCGCAATCAAATAGTTGAATCGCGTCGCGACCCGCATTTTTAGTCGCAAATTGTTTAAAGCGCTTGATGAACAAATCACAGAAATGCTCTGTGTTAAGACGACCATCGAAGATCTCCTTGCTTTGCAAATACGCCATCAGTTCCTCATTATGGGTTTTCATTTGGAGATAGGCAATTACAGCCGAATGTTCTTCAATTTGGGCGCTTTGAATAATCGAATCCGCATATTGCGGGTATTCTTCTAAAAGCGCGTAGTATTCATCTAAAGTCAAATAGGCACACCACACTAAATCGACTGGGTGCAATCCCCCCTCTAAGTAATGCCGACACTCTAGGTCCTTGCTCGATAAATAATCATATGTTTTCTTAGTTAAGGTGGTTTTCCCAGAGCCAGGAATTCCCTCAAAAAGCACAAGTTTTGTTCCGTTAATTACTGTCATATCCGCTAACCTCCCCATCACTTATAATAGCAGAAATCAAATGACACCTTAAAGCAGTAACTTACTATCCGCTGCCTTAAATCCTCGCACAAAAAGATATGAGAATGCGAGCATTTGCAAGGTAATCTCAGGTAATCCGATAAGTGGATTGCCAAAACCAAGATTGGTATATAAAAATCCTTCAATAGATCCAGGACCCGTAATGACCGCGCCTATACCCGTTAAAACCCAGAGCAAGCCAAATAATTTTAGCCAGCCCCTCTGATCATCAAGAATAGGTTGTCGCACAGGATAAATTGCCACCGCTAACAAACCACCCCTGATAAATTGAAAGACAACTGCCAACCGCACCCAGATCGAATCCGCTGGGCGCATTACTTGATTCATCAATTCATGCTCTGCAAAAACCTCAAAATAATTTGTTAGGAGCATAAATAGAAGACCAAAAACAAGATAGGTCACCACATGGAGTACTGTAAATTTAACCACAAAGTTCTTTAGCTCAGACCGCTTCATATTATTCAAACCAACCTTTCATCTTAAGGTATTCCATTAATTACTGAGTGATGATACCCGCAATTCTCGGAAATAAAAAAAACTGAAAAAGAACACTCCCAAAATTACCATAATAAGTGCGCCTGTATTGACTGACTTATAGGATTGTTGATAGTTATTCAATCTGTGAATTCCACCCATCGCAGTCTGAAACGCCACAAAACCCATTTTTGACATTGTATTATTTATGATCTGAATTGCAAGAAACGTTAGTAATCCGATCATCGACACCACCCCTGATAGCGCTAATCCAATACGGTTCATAATCATCACCACCATTTCAGTTGATACTTATATGTTAAATCATATCCACCTAACTCAGTAGTGCCTCAAGTCATATTGGCGGTCATATTATTGGGTATTAAAAATAACCCCCTAACGTAAAAAAGGAGTCGGGTCAAGTTCCATGGTGTTCCAAACGGGGGCAAGCAATCGTCAAGTAGTTAGAAACCTGCTAGCTACTAAAAGATTTAACCACAATGAACACAAAGGGAAAGAAGCGGTATTGCTTGGTGTTTTTGGAGCTGAATCTGAAATCTGAAGGCAAACGCAACAAAGGATGGCGTGGAAGCCATCCCCTACAATTGGTATTATGTGGTGGGTTGTTCACCCTAACTCCGAACCCCCTACTGCTTAACGATCGCTTGGCCATTGCTTGGCGGCGCTTTAGCGCTTATCCTAATCACTGACCCCTAGCTCCATTAGTGAACGATTCTACCATCCAGTTAATTGTTGCTTTAACGGGAGGGTGATGTAGAATTCTGTGAATTCTCCAGGAACGGTCTTGAATGCGAGGTCACCACTATGTTCCTGAATGATGCCGTAGCTGATTGATAATCCTAGACCAGTACCTTTGTCACGCGGTTTGGTGGTAAAGAAAGGATCCAGGATGTTGTCTTGAATCTCTACAGGGATGCCGTCGCCATAGTCCTTCACGGATATTTGAACAAAGTCCTTGCCACCCTGGATGATTTCCTTTGCTGAAATAATGATTCTTTTATTATCATCGTATTCTGGGTATTTTTGATTCAGTGAATCTCTGGCATTTGTTAATAGATTCATAATTACCTGGCGAATCTGTTGACTGCGGCACTCGATATCTGGCAGGTTGTCTGCAACTTCGATTTCTAGGGTGATTTGGTCGTGTTTCATGACTGTATTAATGAGTGATAGGGTTTGCAGAATAATATCCTCCACCCTTGCTAGTGAAAACCCGGTTGAACTTTGATGAGAGAAATCGAGTAGATTCTTGACAATCGTCGCTACCCGATTGGTTTCGCCCAATATTTCCTTTGCAAAATTCCAAGCATCGCTGCCTTCTTTGGAAATGTCCATCAGAATTTGACCATAGTTCATCACCCCATTGATGGGATTATTGATTTCATGAGCGATGCCACTAGCGAGGGTTCCGATTGATTCCAGTTTCTGCTGATTACGCATCTGGGCTTCAAACTGTAACCTTTCTCTTTCTAGCCTTTTCTCCTCGGATAGATTACGAACAAATACGTAGAACTTATTATTCTCTTTTAAGTAAGAGATACTGAGCTCAACATCAATTGCTTGACCGCTTTTGCATTTGTTGACGGTCTCAAATTTCAAATACCCTTTATCGAGCAGAAGCTCGACCCGCTTTTTCACTTGTGCGATATCCTCGTCGAATTTGATGTCGGCCAACTTCATACCCAAGATCTCGTCTCTGGAATACCCCAATAACTGACAATAGGCATCGTTTATATCAATAATTGTTTCTTCATCATCAAAAATCATAAATCCATCGGTCGTTGATTTGATGATTTTTTCATAGTCCTGCTCAATCTTCTTCTTTTCAGTGATATCCTTGAAATTAATCAAGCAACCATTAATGACAGAATCATCAAATAAATTCTTTGCGGTCATCTGCACCCACTTATATGATCCATCTTGGCAAAGCAATTGGTACTCCATCTCAAAGCTGAAGCCCTCAGCTGACCTGCAATGCTCAAAAGCTGCGGTCACTTGATCAAGATCTTCAGCAGCAATTTTAGTGCGGAAATCAGCGTGAAGCATCTCTGCTTGTTCCCAGCCAAAGTACTTGGTGATATTCCCGCTCATATAGACGACCTTGCAAGCTTTGTCTAATATGGCAATTACATCTGAGATATTCGATACCAATGCCTGCTGTTTGGCCTCATTCGCACGAATCGCTGCGACATTCTGTCTATTCTCGGTCACATCGTTCAGACTAATTAAAACCCGAATTATTTCCTGATCTTCGTTGAAAATTGGAAAGCCACTTGTCTCTAACCATTTTAGATCCGCGTTATGACTGGTTTTCAGACCAATCAGGTATTTTGTTATGGGCTTCTTCTCTTTGATTACTCGTCCTATTGGAAATTCCCTGGGTGGAATGGTTTTGCCAGTTTCGTCAGTGAGCACCCAAGGCCGATTATCTACTCCCGATCCTAGCATTTGGTCTAAAGATGTCTCTAAAATAGCTTCAGCAAAATGGTTAGCATATATAATTTCTCGATGAGTATCCATCAATAAGATGCCAGTCTGCAGTTGATCTAAGATATAGCGTTGTTCAGCATGTTGTTTAAATAATTCTTGTTCAATTTCCACTCGCTCTGTAATATCAATGATTGTACTCAGAAAATAAAGAGGATGACCACTGAAATCGCGCCGTAACGCTGCATGAATATTGACCCATATAAGTGACCCATCTTTTCTGATATAGCGCTTAATGTATGTCGTTTTCTGGACTTCGCCGTTTAGTAATTGGTTGATGTGCTTGTGGCTAAGTTCAATATCATCAGGATGTGTATAATTTTCCCATTTTTCATGATCAAATTCTAATTCGGAATAGCCCAGCATTCTACATAGGGTATTGTTGACATGGGTTTCTCCCGTTTTCAGGGTAATCGCTCGTCCCACCGAAGAATTCTCAAAAATAAATCGGTATTTTTCTTCGCTCTCAATCAGTTCTTGCCCTATGTTCATTAGCTCTGCCTGGAAATCACTTTTTACATTCGTGAATCGGGTGATATTCTCGAGCCAAGCCTCTAGTTTGTATTTATTGAGTTGCTCATGCTTATAGCCCCCCACAGGCACATAGAAGGGGTTCTCGTGCACTTTTCCTTGCCACACAATAAAGGGGTGGACCTGGATGATATTGATGATCATTTCATCAGAAAACTTATTTAGGCTATAACGACAAACAGCTGAGACAGGGTGGCTAGCAAAAACTTGGTCGTTTAACTTCCACTCGTATTCCATAATCTTGGAGAATCCATCTTCATAATTGAGCACCCAGCTGAGCTCACCTGTGATAGCTAGTCCCGCGAAACCCTCAGCTAGGGCCTTGTTTGATTCTGCAATTAACAGTTCAATCATCTGGTTAGGCACAAACGTGCCCCCCTCAGCATAGATGTCACTGCTAGGTAATATGATCAATTGTCTCTTGTTGAGATAATAATCATAATCAATCTTAAGCTTCAAATCGCTAATGACCGCTTCGGCATCGATATCACAGGTAATATAGAGGCAGCGATGATTCTTCTCTAATTTTGCGATTACGTATTTGACCACCATATCAACCACTTCTTGGTCCTCTCGATACAAGAGAACCATATGGTCATCAGGCAATAATGGATAGATCTGCTTACTCGTTATCATTTTCTAACCTCCAAACAACCTTTCACACTGTGGGCAGTTCAGCTATTGGTTTTTCTCAACGTTATGCCTAATCTGTGTTGGATATGCGATGCCTTTTACCAGTAAGTCAAAACTAAATGCTGCATCTATTGCTACAACGACTTTTCATAACCTCTTCATACGCTTTACACGTAGCGCTTATTTTCATATCATCGGAACTCTCTTCCTAGCAACTCAAATATCTAATGTTTAATGAATCTCCCAGCCATTATCACAAGGCAACAGCAGATTGAAGCGCGTATATTGGTTTTGTTTTGATTCTACCGTTAATTCGCCATGGTGATCTTTAACGATGCCATAGCTAATTGAAAGTCCCAGTCCGGTTCCTTTGTCTTTGCCTTTCGTGGTGAAAAATGGATCAAAGATATGGTCTCGCACTTCCTCAGGAATCCCCGCCCCAAAATCTTCAACAATGATATTGAGCCACTTCCTACCATCACGCGTCACTTCACTGCAGCTTAAGTTAATCACTTTATCCTCATGATAACCTCGGTATTTCTCATTAAGGGCATCTTGAGCATTGGTAAGCAAATTCAATAAAACCTGCTGGATTTGCTGACTGCGACACTTAATCGCCGATAAATGCTCATCAAGATGAACATTTAATTCAATCTGATCCCGTTTAATGACGGTGCGGATTAAACTCAACGTGCCATTAACGACATCTTCAATACGTGCGTAACTATGCTCCTCCTTGCTTTGACGTGAAAAACTAAGAAGATTTTTGACAATCTCAGAAACGCGTTCTGTCTCATGAATAATGTCCTTGGCGTAGGTTTTAATATCCTCGTCACCGGGATCTGAATCTAAAATAATTTGACCATAATTCAAAATCCCATTGATTGGATTATTAATCTCATGCGCAACACCACTGGCAAGTGTTCCGATTGATTCAAGCCGTTGTTGCTCCCTTATGCCCGCATCAAAAAGCAAACGTTCTTGTTCGAGTTGCTTCTGCTTTCTAATATCGCGTACAAAGACAAATATTTTATCGGTGCCCGGTAAGTGCTCTGCACTAATTTCAACTTCGATAATAGAACCATCGCGGTGCACATGTCTAGATTCGTAGCGTTTTGATCCTGCATCTAAAATGGCTTGTACCCGACGCATACTTTCCTCTTTATCTTCTCGCAAATTGCCAATTGGCATCCCTACCATTTGCTCATACGTATAACCAACGAGCTGACAATAGGAGTCGTTTACATCGATGATCATCCCCAAATCATCCATCAATATAAAGCCATCCATGGATGTCTTGATAATCATTTCATAGTCTTTCTCAAGATTTCTACGGTCTGAAATATCCATGAAACTCATCGCAACGCGACTTAAATGACCCGCGTGATCAAAAATTGGCACCCCATTGATTAGGAACCATTTAACCCGTGTTTGGCTCCCCGTGGATATTCCCATCATATAATTTTTTAGGGGTTGCTTGCTTTCTAAAACAAGTTTAAAAGGTCGCTGATCAATCGGCATGCAATTTCCGAAGATGTCATAGTAGGTGAAGTCGAATGTACCTGGCGACCGCCCAATTAAATACGCACTCGATCGATCAAAATATTCTTCCATAACTGGATTCGCATAGAGCACCTTAGATTCGGGCGACAAGACGAGTATCCCAACCTGCAATTCTTGGAGCAGTGTTCTTTGCTCCTCTTCTTGCTTCTTCAGTAATTGCTCAGCTTTGAGGCGCGCTGTGATGTCCTGTAAGATGCAGTGGATTTTGAGATCGCTATTTTTAATGGAGCGCGATAATCGACAGGTCATCAAAATAATGAGTTGCTTTCCGTCTTTCCTAATCATATTGAACTGCTTACTATTATGGCCAGAAGTAATCATATCTTTTATATCGTCTTTTAGGGTTCTCCTATCATTCGGTGGAACAAAGTCCCCAAAGCGCTGCCCAACGACTTCATCTCTTTCATATCCTAAGAGTTCTGACCAACTCGTGTTAACACTCTCGATGGTCCCTTTGGTATCAATCAGTTGATAGGCTAAAGGCGCATCTTCAAAGAGCAATTGAAAGCGTTCATTACTTTCAGACAACTCCGCTTGGGTTAAGCGCAAATCGGTTATATCCGTCGAGAAAATCTCAACGCCGATGACTTCACCCTTGGGGTTTTGGATACAATTATAGACGCTTCTAAAATAGACTTCGCCTATTGGCAGTTCGATGCAATCCTCATATTCTTGTGTACTTTGTGTCTCAATGGCTTTGTCAAGACGTCTACGATAGCGCAGGGCCTCCTCTTCTGGGAAAAGATCCATCATGGTCTTTCCCTGAAAATCTTCTGGAACGCCACCCATATTGATAGCCGCCAATTTATTGAACCAAATGACTTCCCCATCAACATTGTAGTAACCAATCGCTACTCCGGCGTGATCAAATAGGGCTTTGCGCTCGTATATAATATCTCTAAGTTGCTGTTCGTTCTCGAGGCTTTCTGTGATATCCACTTTATAGCCAATAAACCGATCGTTGCTTAATTTTAATTTATTAACAGACCAAACTCTGTGGTCACCTGCTTTTGTGATGTAAGGAAGCTGGACATTTATACCTTCGCAACTGGTCATAGCCTCGATATAGAACGCTTTCCCACGTTGTTTATATTCTTCAGTCATCAGATCCCAGATATTCATCCTTAGTAATTCTGCTTCACTATACCCGGTCATCTTGCAGGCCTCATGATTGACTTCAAGGTAATTGCCCTCTGCGTCAGCCACAAAGACCCCAATAGGAGCATGGTTCATATATTTCTGGAACTTGAGCTTGCTCTCCTCTAATGCGAACTGGGTTTGCATCATCTCCGTAACGTCATTATACATGGCGACAATCTCATGATCATTTAACCTAAACACATCATTTTCATAATAATTGTGGTACTCATTATCCACATATATCTTGGAGGGGAATTGTTGTGACTTGCCAGTCTTCCAAACTTCGCGGAATACCTCAATTAAACCGTATTCATCAATTGTTGGACGCAGGTCAACTAAACTCTTGCCTACGACTTCTTCTAGTGTCTTTCCCTCTATTGCAAGGCTGCGCTTGTTAAAATATTGAATGATATAATCACGACCGAATGCACCGTCGTTTAGAACTTTATAAATTGCACAGCCACTATTGACGTTATCAAATAGGGTTCGGTAGTTCTTAAATTGTTGTTCGGCTCTTTCTATCGAAAGATATGTAATCATTAGTCCAGGCTCAGGCATAGAGACTTGAACTGAATAATTCTGCTGGTTAATTCTTACCGTTACGGTTGCTCTACTATTGGCGCTCTGGATAATACTCTGATAGCACCTAGCTAACCATTCCTTAGTGGAAGCCTGAGTATCTTGCCAGATCGCAGAAGCCAATTTCCCCTCAACTTCACACCATTTCAAATTAAAAATCTGACAAAACGCCTCATTCGCCTCTACAAGAACAGAATCTGTATAACTCTCTGCACCCTGACTAATGACACGGTGGAGCCCATAGCCATTTTGAGACTCTAGTATGAGATTTTTATAAACCTGACTATCCATTTTCCATCACCTCTAAATTTCAATATGATTAGTGAGATCAGAAAATTGGTAATGATCCTGCGTAAATAATTGGATTGTCACTTCTACCACTTTTTCATCAAACGTGATGCCGCTGTTTCTTTGGATTTCATCTAATGCGAAATCGATGCCAAGTCCTGGCCGATAAGGTCTGTGTGAGGTCATGGCTTCAACAACATCTGCAACAGCTAAGATTCTGGCTTCCAAAATAATTTCATCGCCTTTTAAGCCATTGGGATAGCCACTGCCATCCAACCGTTCATGGTGCTGCAATATGGTGGTGGAAATATCCCAAGGCAATTCGATATCCTTTGTCAGATCATAACCGTTTTTGACATGTTCTTTAATCACTTGGAACTCGCCTTCAGTCAGCCTTCCAGGTTTGGACAAGATCTCAGATGGCACAAGAAGCTTGCCGATATCGTGCAGGTATCCCGTAAAATAGATTTTTTTCTTTTCCTCATCTGACAGTCCCAGCTTTTCTGCTATAGCATAGGCTAAATTGGCGACTCGCTTCTCATGACCCGCCGTATAAGGATCCTTTACTTCTATTATGCTGGCAATCGTTGATACTGTTCCTTTAATTGCTCTTTGCAAAGCAAGGGTTCTTTGATCCACTAAAACCTCTAAATTCTCGCGGTAGCGAATATTCTCTTTTTCAAGAATTGCTTTCTTGTCTTCTAATTCTTTTTTACTTAGGGCATAGTTTGTTGCTCTCATAAGAATTTCTTTTGAGACTGGTTTAGTAAGATAATCTTCTGCACTCTCAGTAACCGCCTGCTTGGCAGTCTCAACTGTCGGCTCACCTGTCATGATAATGACGGGAATTTTATCATTTTTCTCTCTAATTTTCTTAAGTAAGGTAATCCCAGATACTCTTGGCATTATGATGTCAGTAATGATCAAATCCAGCGGTTCTTTAGCTACAATCTCAAGCGCCTCTTCAACATTTGGGGCCAAAAATATTTCATGTCCCTCTCTCTTTAGGAATATTTCAAAAGTTCTGCGAATGCTGATTTCATCGTCGACAATTAATATTTTTGCCATCATGTCCTCCTGTTTTAGTACTCAAAAGATGAGATTTGCAGATACCAGATTGTTGAGTAATATTATCGTGCATCATAAACGATAAACACGGCAACCCGCTCCCATTATGTTGGGTAATCATATTTTCCACGCTTACCCAGACCTCAAGAAGTAATCAAATAATACGATTTATGCTTTTATACTATTCTAGCACATTCACAGCCATTTAACGAAATATAATCGATCAATACGGAATATGATTTTTGGGTTTTGTTACGTCTTGAACAATTTCTCAGGATAACGATTGGGTTATGCTGTTCTTGGTATTAAAAGAGTAGAAGAAATGGCCTCATGAAAGCTGACCTTGTAGCGATAGCGTTCAGGGCTGCTGCTTTCAATGAAGCATGCCTACGGCAGATGAAGCGTACTGCGTGCATGAAGCGGCCTACGGCCATGTCAATGTGGCTTGCCCTGTAGCGATAGCGTTAGGCATAACTATGGTTTGGCGTTTTAGGATGTTTCTTGGTTGTCAAATTGGACGTGCGATGCACCCCCTTATGGCTTTGGATGTGGCTGGTTGTTAAATGGTTGGAACCTCAAAGAACACGAAGGGAAAGAAGGGGGTCCAGAGCTTGGGGATCCGACGAGCTTTAACTACCTAATTAGCTCCCACCATGAAGGGGCGTCGCATTGCGTGCCCGCACTAATGTTCGCCAAAGCCTATGATGCCGTTTACGCATCATGTGCTGGCACCTAATTTAGGGCTTACTGAAAAATTCAAAAAGTTAGTTACTATAGTGGTTTAAGCTCTTTGATCTTGCTAGGTGAACGAAAATTGTATTTTATGGGCAAAAAACCTTGCACCTAGCAAGGTGACGTTTCGGAAACGTCACTGTTCAGACGCCGATCAATACGGCTAAAATAGCTTATTTAAGCCATTTTTTGAGCTACGCTCATTACTGAATGAAATCTAGCGATTCATTCAGTAAGCCCTAATTTATCAAGGCGGATTTCAGGTAGTTAGCAGATGTTGGAAAGTTGGCGGTTGGTCAGGGGTTTGGGATGTTGCTACTTGTAATAAGCAAAAACCACTTGATTAACAAGTGGTTCATATTAATGCTCATATTATAAAGGACTTTTCATCCTAGTATGAATCGCAAAACGCTAGCTAGAGTTGATTAATCACATGCTTTTCGATATCTTTGGGTTTGACCCGAGAATCGAACCGCCTGACGACTTCCCCCTTACGATTAACAAGGAACTTAGCGAAATTCCATTTTATATCTTTACGGTTCTTATCTTCATTATTTGCAATCAAATATTGGTAAAGGGGATGACGATTGGGTCCATTCACCTCGATCTTCTGAAACATCGGGAAGGTAACACCATATTTCTCTTGAGCAAATTTTAGAATTTCCTCATTGGTTCCAGGGTCCTGGTTCTTAAATTGATTACAAGGGAATCCAAGCACGACAAATCCTTCTTCTTCGTATTGCTGATAAAGACTTTCCAAGTCTTTAAATTGAGGGGTAAAGCCTCAGGCGCTTGCAGTATTAACAATTAATAGTACTTTTCGTGAATACGAGGAGAGTTTTACGGTTTCTCCGGCCATGTTAACAGCGGTTAAATCAGTTTGATATAAGTTCATTATATTCTTCCTTTCGCGTCATTTGCAGTTGCTATATGCACTTTCTTAAGACTATGTGCTCTTGATACGAGATACGCCTTGCAATACCCACACAATCACAAAAACGAGACCGTAGAGAATCACGGGGATCCAAGTGATTTGGTGAATATCTGACCAACCAACGGGGGTTCCGGAGAAAACCTCTCCTAGAGAGCCGCTGTATGTTACCAAAACCATGGCAAAGTAGGTTATGATTATCCCCATAATTGCTACTTTATTTTTGAGGATTCCATGGACTTGGGTGACAATAAACATCATCATAAAACCGAAGAAAAACATCGGCCACATTCCATTACCAGCGTCTATTGCGACAGTAGCGCCATGGAAGGCAACGTAAACTTCGAGAAGGGTAATCCACTTGATATTGAGATGCCAGCTGGTTTTAGCAAGTGAAAGTTGAATGAAAAGCATAAAGATGTAGAAAAAGCCATGAAGGTGACCAGCTGTACCCTCCATTGGGTGAAACCAAAACGTATAGATCGTTGCCCATGCGATAAAATAGCTGTGCATCTTAAACACGAGCGAGGTTCCAGCAGTGGGAAGAGGTACTTTCTTGCCGAAGAAGAGACCACGCCGTGCGTTAAGCATAATCAGGATCAACACAAGCATGACAATGACTGATCCTTGAGATGACATAACGGGTACGTATTGCGCGAGTGCATCATAGAATAGACTGCTTTGGATCAAATGAACACCGATGAATACGGCGTTGACAATCAGTAGCCAAAGATTGACCTGCCCGATTCTCCCCTTGGGAACTCGGGGTTGATTTTTTAGTTTGGCTATTAAATACCAAACAATCCCTTGATGAGATAAATAAAAAACCCACATGGTGATCGAAGCCCACAGTTCAGGTTGAGGCAGTTTCCAATAATACCAGGCGGCGCCTGTGTCGGGCAATAGTGTGGTCTGAAATCGTCCTAGATTAAGCGACAAAAAATACGTTAGGATGACAAAGCCAAAAGCTGTTACAAGAGAGATGGAGAACACTTTCTTAAGATCGTAAGTTTTATGCATCAGGATCTCCCTTCGGTGAACTGTTTCAACATATTAATTATACCTAGTTTTAACAGGTATTACAATTATTTAGTTTTCAGTGTGCGTAGCCTAGCTATTACAATAGACTTTTAATTCCCTGAAAATGCCTTATTAACTCAGATCTTGCTTCTCACAAAAGAAATCCGTCAAGTTTGATTTACCTTTCATTCATTCGCATTGTACATGGACACTCATCTTTTTCGATTTCACTTATGACCGATTATTCTCTGATCATTAACTCGAAAATATGATGATATGCTCATATTGTACTCATTTAAATTCGATTGTCAACTGCCTTTTATAGACTATTTTTTTGATGGAAAATAGTCTTGATTTGATGCATCAATAGCATCCTGAATCGTCACTGGTTACAGAAAAAGCGGGCCTAAAATTTTTCTAATACTCACCCATTCGATACAAAATAATTTCCCCTATAATTGTAAATAAAAGAGCGCCATCAATTTGACGGCGCCCCAAGCTTATTTACTATTTCCCGCTACCATTCCCACGTTCGCCTCTTTCAAAAGCGGCCAAATGGCTGATAGATCCGTCGCGTAGTTCCACAAAGACGGCACGAATATCATCTGGTAATTCCTGTTCTAGGAATTTCTCGTACATGGCAATATTATCAATCTCGGCCGCGACACCAACTTCGAGTGCTACAACTATACTCTCGGGAATCACGACATGGTCAATCGCTAAATCTTCGGGAAGGTCATATCCATAGGTTTGATAGATTTCTTTTAAGAGTTCGATATGGCGCTCTTCGGCGACAATAATATTGCTGAAGGGATTCTGCTCCCCAAAAACTGCCATGATGGATTCATACTCCTGACGTGCCAAATATTCATCCTCTATTGCATAGCGTAGCATCGCTTCAATAGTCAGTTCCCCTTGAAGTAAGGCGCTTTTAGCCCCAAAATCTGATGCTGGATCTTCACCTATAGGTGGCACCACTGGATTGATCACAGGGGCTACAGGTGCGGCAGGCATTTCCGCCTCTTCGGCGACGGGTGCGGTACACCCAGATGCAACAAGTGCCAAAATGACAAGAAGCAAAACAACTGTATAACTCACTTTATTCATTCCTACATCCTCTTTTCTTTTTTAGGGAATTCGTTTGTTTAGCTCATCTTTTGCGATGCCAAACTTCAATCCCCGCTCTGTGATAATATCTTTAATGAAGGTATCTGTTCGCATATCCCTCACTGATCCGCCTAAGACGGTTGCTAACTGTTCATAAGTCAATCCTAAATCTAGCGCTTGTTGAATCGTAGAGCTGCCAGAAATCACAGTATCTTCGTGTTCTTCCTCCGTGTGCTCGTCTTCGATTGAGTCGATGACCGATTCATGACCTTGCCCTCCGCCATAGCTATCTAAAGGTGTTCTGCGGCCATCGAGTTGCCACCATTCTGTCTGCATCCCACCCCATAAGGCAACGGCAAAAACAATCAGTGCCAGAATTGAAATCGTTACTGGTTTTAATTGTTTCATATTACTGATCCTCTCCATCTTTTCGCTGTCCGATTGCATTATAGCAAGCACCATCAACCGGGCAGCCACCTTCTGCTGCCGTACACTGCATACAACGGTTACACAGTGTATCATTGATGACTTCCTTTGCGGCTACATCGATTAGCATTGGACAGGCCTGAGTACAACGATTGCAGGAAATACAAGACGTTTCAGAGCGGTGAACCTTGAATAGGCTAATTTTGCCGATCAGTCCCAATAGCCCACCGTAGGGACAAACATACTTACACCAGGGTCTCTCTACGAATAACGACATAAGCAGCGTCACAATGAGTATGAGGAGGGCAGAAATGGCAACTTCTCCAGTCCAAAAATGGAAGAGTGCATAGTAGGGATCAATCCCCGCAAAAACAAGACTGGCACTCTGGTAGGTATTAACGAGAATCAACCCTAGTAGAACGTATCGGAAATATTTTAAGACATTATGCACCTTCTTTGGGATGAAACGGTTGTACTTCTTTTTGAATATTTTTTTGCCGATCTTACCCAGCCACTCTTGAATTGAGCCCAATGGGCAGATATGGCTACAGAAAATGGGGCCAAATAAAATGGTAAGTAGCAGAACAACTGCACCTATAACCATTACAGAAGCATGTAATTGGCGGATTAAGCCCTGACCTGTCACCAAAGAAGCGAATGTAGCAACCGCCCCAAACGGACAAATTGCATGGAGGCTAACAGCGGGGATTATGGAAAATCCTTGACCAGACTCAATCAATATATGATTAATCGAAATAGTCGCAATCAGTAGAAAGAAGAAAATCTGAGCGGCAAGACGAACGTGTTTAGATTTCATAGAAATACTCCTTATTAACAAAACAAAGAAAACTTTTGCTTAACTGTTCGTCATAATATCACGTGATTATGAAGCAATTATGAACGTAATAATCTAAATAGAAGTGATTAAACATTAAAAATCCCCAGCCATCATTCACTAGAAGAGGGCTAAGGATTTCAAAAAACGTTATTAAACTTCAATGCGATTCTTGCCATTGGCTTTCGCTTTATATAGAAGCTTATCCACTCGATCAATGATCGTTCGTGCATCTAAGTTCTCAATTTCTCCTGCTTTGAACTCGATTAAACCACCACTAAACGTAAGATACTCGCCGATTTCTCCCAACATTTTTTCATCAAAACTGCGGGCAATCCGGTTTATGACTACTTTTGAAGATTCCAAGTCGGATTTTAGTAGAACGATTAAAAACTCATCGCCACCATATCGTCCCACACAATCGGTACTGCGCAAAGACGTCACAAAGGTCTCGGCGAACTGCTGCAAAACCTCGTCTCCTTTGATGTGGCCAAAGTTATCATTCACCCTTTTGAAGTCATCGATGTCTAGCATTGCCACACTGATTGGGTAATCATCCTGCTGCCGAACGATTAGCCCATCGAGCTGATTAGAAATATAGCGTCTGTTATACAAACCAGTTAATGAGTCCGTTACACCGATTTCAATTAATTCGATCTCTAGTCGCTTCCGCTTAGTGATATCAGTCAACGCAATTAAGGCATTAATTTTATGATCAACTTCAATATTTAATGCATTCATCGTAAACCATTTATTGGTTTTCCTGCCGTTCAAGATGAAATGATAGTTAAACTCAACTTCTTTCAATTCGTAACCATTGTTGATTAACTGCATCACATTTTTGCGAATGACACAGGGTTGGCACTCCTGAATACTACCACAAGCAATACCATGTTCGATCGTTAAAGCACAGTTAAAGAAATTACCAAACAAACGATTCATGCAACCCTCTGGTTCTCTGCCAAACATTTTGCAAAGATAATTATTTGCCTCAATCACTTGAAATTCTTGATCGACAAAAGCAATCCCTACAGGCAATACAGAAAATAGTTCACGATAGACCTGGTCGGTATCACTAATTCTATGGGATTGAGTCTTCTCCTCGATAACTGTCATACTTTCACCTCAAAACCTCTATAAAAATTTTAAAATTGTGTCCTGAACGATACTTAGTTTACATGCAATTGCATCCGTCGCACATAGATTACTTCCGTCGCTTAATATATTCTACTATTATATACCAAAATACGTTATATTGTAAAATAATTCTAGATAAAATATTTTAACGGTTGCTACTGATTAAATTAATCTACTATATTCATTACACGAGGTCTGCCAAAACTTGCAAAACGTCGATCCCATTACAAAAAGTTGTCAGAAACCTCACGCTATTTTTATAGGTGTCTTTATGAGACAGAGAATCGCATTGACATTTTACTCGCTTTATCAATTTTAAAATTTAGCAGATTGGCTCTCTATACTTGTTTATTGATTATCAATAGCGCTTGTTTTTCTCTTGACCAAACGATATAATATTAATAACGTTATAATTTATATTACGTTTAATTATAGCGTTTTTCAATAGATGCAATCAATACTATGAAAAGGTTGGTGGTTTTTTGAGTAAATCGATCCTCCTAAAAACTGAAAAAGAAATTCGAATCTACACAGATCCTTATCGTGTCAAATTAATGTCCATTTTTAAGGACTATGGTCCTTTAACTACTAAAAATGTAGCAGATATGCTGTCAGAGACCTCATCTAAAGTTAATTACCATATTAAGAAACTCCTGTCCATCCAAGCCTTAGAGCTCGATCATATTGAAGTCGTCAATGGTATTAATGCGAAATATTATCGTCCGACAAATAACAGCTTCCGAATCGACTATACCCAGAACAATCGTATTTCTACTGAAATCCTCGATCCAACGATTAATATGTTCATCCAAATTATTGATACCTATAAAAGTAAGATCTATCGGTTAAGTGAGCAAGAACCGTGTGAAGAGAATTCAACCTCAAAAATCCACTCTAGCTTTTTAACAAATAAAAATATCTACCTTACTGAAGATAATTTTCAAGAATTTGAGGAAGCGATCATCGATTTGATGGCAAAATATTGTGAAAAAACAGCGAATTCCCATAAGTACTCTATGATAGCAAGCTTTGTGATGCACAATGAACCGAAATGAAAGGGTGGTAAAAATGAAAAAAGATGTGTTTCTTAAACTGTATCGTGATCGTGGAATTGATGAAGCTATAGCACAAAGTGCTCTTATGGTCGTTAGTAACTTAGAAAAAGATTTTGAGGAACAAGGCGTCTGCTTTGAAACAGTTGATGTCGATTTCATCAAAAGCTATATTGCTCAAATGGTTGCTAAAGAGGAAAATACACTCGAAAGCTTTCTAGCGCTCGCACGTTATTTCCACATGATTAACCGTAAAGACATCTATATCTATTTCACAAAACTCCTTGGAGGACGTGGGGTTATTGAAAATA
>CAZVAO010000021.1:20961-24050 GCA_964625175.1 uncultured Clostridiaceae bacterium | reverse complement strand
TGCATGATTTGAAATAATGAGTTTATTTTGAGCCTACCGGCAAAGTCGATTTCTGTTGAACGTAAAGTAAATTGTTCGCGCCACACCTTATCCATAATTGCTCCAGTCATTATCGCTACTTGCTTGCTTGTGTTTACATGCTACTTTCATTGTAGAAACTACTAATATGCTCATACTATCAGAAAAGCGTTTATATTCAAAGGTCTAATAGGGGGATTTATGGAAGTTTGATGAATCGCTTATACTTATTCTTATCCTTTGGAAGTGCGATTTCTGCAAAGACAATATTTATTTTGGGGTTATCAATCATAAAATTGGCGAGTTCTTGCTGAATGCGGTGTAAGAGCTGGGTATGGATCTCTTCCGCAACGGAGCGATAGTTCTCAAAAAGGTCAATCATAATATCCGTGTCGGTATTGGGATGTTGTTGAACCTGAAATTCTCTAATGCCATCCGATGTTGTGATAATCCATCTGCTGAATAAATCTGGGAAGACGTGCTGAATTTGATTGCGACTATTGCGAAAGAAGAGCACATCATCATTGCGGCCTACGATGCGTTCAATGACCCTGAAGCTACTGCCGCAGCTGCATTTGTCCCCTAGGATAATCATATCATTCATTTCATAGCGTATTAAAGGCTGAGCATAGTTAACCAAATTGGTCAGCAACATCTTAGTACCCAGTTGATGGGGTGCAGTGAGTGGTTGATCATGGGCATCGTAAAGTTCGATAAAAACCAGGTCTTCGTTAATATGAAGGTTACCATGTTTGCAGGTGGACCCAATTTGCCCTTCACTTGCTTGGTAGATCTCGATGACCTGGGCCCCAAAGAATTTCTCCAATCGGCGCTTTTCTTCAACCTCTAAAACCTCGGCATAGCACACAATCAGCTTAATCGCCACTTTGATCTGGTCGACATAGGGCAGGAGTAAGCGGAGCAGACTTGGGGGTGCCATTAATATGTTGATTCGATTAGTGTTGATTTGCTCAAGGAGTGCGGGGATGGGTGTCATCGTGCTCGCGTATTTGAGGTTAATGAAGGGGGCATTGATGTCAGCAAACCCTTGACTGAAGACACGGAGCAGAAACAAAATCCGGAAAGGTAAGAGTTTAAGTGGAATCCCACTTCTGGCTAAAAAGACGAAGGGTAAGCGCTCGGTCAGGGCCTTCGGTGTAATATAGACCCCCTTATTGCCACTTGTTCCACTGGATAATCCAACCACAAATTCATCATGAAAATACCCCTCATACGCATGATTAAGCTCATTGTTTAAGGCGTAGGTCATGACCTCATCGATATTTAATTGACAGGTGTTGAGCGTCGAAAAATGATCCATCATAATCTGTTTATTAATGGTCGGTAGGTTCGTAAAGTGCTCTAGATAGGGAGAAGGGGCATCTTGGTACAGCTCGCGATAGAAAGGGCTGTTAGCGGTTGCATATTCCAACAGGTTCGCTAACGCCTGCTGTTGATAGGCTCTCAGCTCAGAAGCATTGAGGCGATACATGTTCTTATTAAGCAGTAAATAGTCTTTTATTCCCGCTAGTAGGTTCACGACGTCACACCACCACGGAGTTTATCTTCTTTAGCACTTTTCCCTAACTTATTGAGGGCTCTCACATAAAAATACTCTAACCCAAATTTATAATTGCTTTTCTCCCAGATCATAAGGAAAATTCCCCAGAATATCGCCAGCGCAAACCCGAAAAGCAGGGACTGACCCATGGATAGACTAATCGCTGGGTTGATGAAGCGCATGATTCTAAACGTGATACTGCTCAAAATGCTTTCAAGGAAGAAGACAGTGAGACCAGCTACGCCAAAACGATTGATGAAGCGCCCCAAGAAACCAGGTCGTTTGCCGGCTTTTGCTGGTGATGCGACGCCAACTTTGTCGTAAACCCGCATCGCCAGAATAATCATGAGGGTGAAGAGCCCCATTTGGGCCACCATAATACTGAACCACTTGAGGTCGATGCTCCTTTCGAGCATGGTGTCAGGTAAATTGATGTAAGCAAAAATCCCCAGAAGAAATAGACTTGTGGCAACAGGTAAGCCAACCTTATAGATGTTCTTGTTGCGATGACTGACCAACTCCGCCAGCCACATTCCAAGTAGGCCAAAGGCTAGGAAGGGCAAAATCGGATTGTTCTTGTTGACGAGCCAGTTCAGAGCCAACACCAACAAGGTGTTGTTTTTTTCAATGGCCTGCAAGTAGAGGTCATATAGAGGGATTCTAATGATGGATAAGACAAGTAACGATAGAGCACTACCCAAGAAGGCGTTAGCTCTTTCTTTTTTCTTTGCAATGTATTTATAGATGGCGGAGGCAATCAGCGAGCCAAGAATGATGTTTGAACCGATCATGATTAAGCTGTCGACATAGAGCAGGCGATCCATACTTATTCCCACGAGCCTACCACTGGAAATGAATTCAACGAGCAGGCTACTATCGAGGCTACGATCGGCAAAGTTAATCAAGGCAGGTCCTGTAAAGATGAAGTAAACATAACCTATGGCGAGAATGAGTAGGCCACTGGTGAGTTTATACTTGAGAACGGAGGTCCCAGCTTCGGATTTCCGCATAAATTGGATATGGTGGCCCATACCGCTAATCATCGCAAAGAGTCCTGCGAACATGAGAAACAACCCAATCACCGTAACGATTGGCGGTGGATTGGACATATCCAAATCATATAATCCACCATAGTAGTAAAGTGCTGAATGGAGGTTGACAACGGCAAAAACTCCGATTCCCCGGAGCATATCTAGTCCGATGTAGTGCTTCTTCATGCTAATCACCCTCAATAAATATTTTCATATATTGATGTTCTCATTACTGGATAGGGATGTCAACTACTTGATTGTAGATGGTGCAGTGAAATTTAGAACTTAAAAATTGAGTAGTCACAAAGTGAAAGTGTATTACCGATATGAGGCAATCTTGTGACGACCAATCGATAAATCCTAGTCCTATTGAGTGACTGGGTAAACAAAAAACACCGTATCTGAAAATACGATGCTTCTTCGCTAACAGTTTTGGGTTTCTTACAGATCACTGCTTAATAATTTTAAACTTGGAATTT
>CAZVAO010000021.1:14812-20861 GCA_964625175.1 uncultured Clostridiaceae bacterium | reverse complement strand
TGAGGCCATACATATGGTATTGCTCATTTGAATTGGTGACAAATCAAATAGCGTCTTTTATTTAACTTGGAATTTCAGAATTGAGATGATCACAAGGCGGAACCTTATTGCTGAACGATCTTGCAGCTATTTTGAATCATGGAAATAATGCGAGTTCAAGGCGCGAGTATGTTTGGGAAATGAGGCCATACATATGGTATTGCGAATGAGCAAACATCCGAGCAACAAAGAAATCGCCTATTAGCAGGATTCAAGATTAGCGGTCTTCGCGGAAATAGGATACACCGAGAGAACCTGGCGCATGGTCGCGTCGCTTAGAGATTGAGGTGATGACCAGCACAATAATTGTAATTAGATAGGGAACCATGTCGATCAGATATTGAGAAACGTGCAGATCCGTTTGTTGCAAGCGGAAACCGATGATGTCCAATCCTCCAAAAAGATAGGCGCCGAGAACAGCCCGATAGGGGTTCCACATACTGAAAATTACCAATGCAACCGCTATCCAGCCGCGTCCAGCCGTGACATTTTCTTGCCAAGCAGGCACATAAACAAGTGATAGATAGGCGCCACCCAAGGCCGACAAGGCACTTCCAATCAAGATGTGGATGTATTTGCAGCGATTGACGTTGATTCCAGAGGCATCTGCTGCATAAGGGTTCTCACCTACGGTGCGCACATCCAAGCCACTGCGTGTGCGATAGAGGTAAATTCCCATTAGTATAGCGGTGAGATAACCCGCATAGATAAAGATATTCTGTTCGAATATTACGGGCCCTAGGAAAGGGATTTTACTGAGCAAGGGGATCGGGATATCTCTAAAAACCGTTTTAATGGAAGCGGAGAGCATTTGCCCCATCATAAACTTGCCGGCGAAAGCGGATACCCCTGTGCCAAAAATGGTTAAGGCAAGACCGGTTACAACCTGATTGGTGCGCAGTGTGACGGTTAGTAGGGCGTAGATTAATCCGCCTACTGCACCTGCTAGGGCAGCAGCGATGACGGCAATTAAAGCATTATCTGTGACTAGGCCAGCCGCAAAACCACCAACCGCTCCAAGTAGCATCAAACCTTCAACCCCAAGGTTGAGGTTGCCTACTTTTTCCGTGAGGATTTCACCGAGTACAGCGAAAAGAAGAGGGGTGCCCGCATAGATTGCGGCTTTGAAAAAACTAATACTAATCATTGTGCACCTCTTTTCGAACGGACTTTTTAACCCAATGGATCTGATAGGCAATAAAGAACTCACTACCCAGAGCAAAGAAAAGGATCATTCCTTGTAGAATTGACGCCACACTTTGGGGAATCTGGAAGGCGGTTTGGATGAAGGTTGCCCCTTGCACCAGTATCGCAAAGAGCAGACCGATTACAGGGATGAGCTGTACGTTCACCTGAGAAAGCCAGGTGACGATGATGGCGGTATAACCGATTCCGCCCGTAATATGGGCAGACAGGGTGCGATTGACACCTGCGACTTGAATCATCCCAACCAATCCGCTAAAAGCACCACTAATAAAAAGGGCCAGGAGGATGATTTTCTTGACATCCATTCCTGCGTAGCGGGCGGTGTTCTGCGATTCACCTACGACAGCAATCTCATAACCAAGTTTGGTATAGTTCATCATGATATACATGAGGGCGATGGCAACCAATAAGATCAGCCAACCGATATGGATTCCCCCAATCTCAGGCAAGCGTGCTGCCAGGGGAATATTCGCAATTTTCGGGAATCCTGAGGCAGCGGGATCGCGCCATGGCCCATACTGCAAATAGATGACCCATTTGAGGGCAATATAGTTGAGCATTAGCGTGAAAAGAGTTTCATTTGTGGCAAAGTTCACTTTAAAGAAGGCAGGGATGAGGGCCCAAAGACCACCGGCTACCATGCCTGCTAAGAACATGGCCGATAATAGCAAAGGACGCGGAAGACTGCCAAAATTTAGGGCAACGAAAGTGGAGGCTAAGGCCCCTACTAGAATTTGCCCTTCGGCACCGATATTCCAAAATTTCATTTTGAATGCGACTAATATCCCGAGGGCGGTTAGACAGAGCGGAACCATTAATTCGACCGTTTTGATGAAACGGTGCATGGTGCCCAGACTGCCGTTGATCATCGCCAGATAGACTTTAATCGGGTTATGACCGAGCGCCGCAAAGAAGAAAGACATAATAATCAGAGCAGCAAGAATCCCAGTTCCACGAATAAGCGATTGCTGTATTAGTGGCAAATCGGGTCTTTTAGAAATGCGAAACATTATGAATGACCTCCTTCTAATGACTGTCCAGCCATCAAATACCCCAGGTCTTCACGGGTGGCATTCGGGGCATTAACAATCCCCGTGATTTTTCCATCGCAGAGAACCATAATTCGGTCTGCAATTTCTAAGAGGACATCAAGGTCTTCACCAATAAAAATGATGCCATTGCCTCGTTCTTTTTGCTCATTGAGCAGCTCGTAAATTTTATGGGCGGAACTCACGTCCAGCCCGCGTGCCGCATAAGCGGTGATAATCAACTCGGGCTGTAATTCAATTTCACGACCCAAAAGAACTTTTTGAATATTGCCACCTGAAAGCTTGCTTACTTGAGTTTGAACGGAAGGTGTGTCTATATCCAGCTTATCAACTAATTTTTCGGCGTCCTCTTGCGATTCCTGGCGATTTACAAAGATCCCAGGTTGTTTCAAATAGGCTTTGAGCAATACATTGTCGACTAAATCCATACCAGCAACTAAGCCCATGCCCAAACGGTCCTCGGGTACAAAACTCATACTAATCCCCATATTAATAATCGAACGCGGCGATTTTCCAGCGATATTTTCACCTTTATAGAGGATTTCGCCTTCGCTAAGGGCTTGGAGTCCAGCAATTGCCTCACAAAGCTCTTTCTGACCACTGCCAGCTACACCAGCAACGCCTAAAATTTCACCATGTTTAAGAGAAAAATTAAGTTTTTTGAGGCTTTCATAGCCATCCAGTTTGCGCACCGTTAAATTTTTAACAGCTAACAGAGTGCCGTTGCTATTAACTTGAGGCCGCTTAATTTTCAACTCAACCGCTTTGCCAACCATCTCATTGGTAAGTTGTCGGGGGCTGAGATTCTTGTTGACAAGAGTGGATACATTCCTGCCTTTACGCAAAACGGTAATGTGGTCGCTAATGGTGAGGACTTCATTTAACTTATGGGAAATGAAAATGATCGAGTGGTTCGCTGCTTTTAAATTGTTAATTATTTCAAAGAGTTTATTGGTTTCCTGAGGGGTTAATACAGCAGTTGGCTCATCGAGAATAAGAATTTTGGCACCGCGATATAACACCTTAAGAATTTCGACCCGTTGTTGTTCGGCAACAGATAAAGATGAGATGACGGCCAAGGGATCAATGGTCAAAGCGTAGCGCTCCGATAGTTCCCGAATTTGTTTGGCAAGTTGCTGGTAATTGATAAAGAAGGGGCCTTTGATACCGGCGATCATATTTTCAAGTACGGTGTGATTATCTACGAGTTTAAAATGCTGGTGGATCATCCCAATACCCATATCGATAGAATGACGAGGAGAGGGTATCGTCACCCTCTCTCCGTTAATAATGATCTCTCCATCATCGGGTTGGTAAACTCCAGCAAGGACATTCATCAGCGAAGACTTACCAGCACCATTCTCTCCGAGAATAGCGTGAACTTCACCCTCCAATAGACTAAAATCGATATGGTCATTGGCAAAAACAGAGCCAAATTTCTTGACAATCCCTTTGAGCTCAATGACTTTTTTCATGAGAACCTCTTTTATTCGATAACGCCATTTACGCCTTTGATAAAGTAATTCATGCCAAGCAAGTCGCCATCGCTGAGTACTTCACCTTCAGCACCAATTGTCGTTCCATCTTGTTTTGTAATAACGCCGCCAAAGACATTAAATTCACCAGCAATAATGCGCGCTTGGTAGTCAGCAACGATATCAGCTGCTTCAGCTGGTGCGTTAGCCGTTAAATCATCCAATAAAACCATGCCGTCTTTCATGCCTAACCAAACATTTACAGGGGTCCATTCCCCAGCAATTACTTTTTCAACTTCAGATTTGTAGTACTCTGTGAAGTCCCAGATTGGGGCTGTCATATAAGCATTGGGTGCTTGTGCTTCCATATCGGAGTGGTAACCGATTGACTTGACGCCACGATCATTAGCAGCTGCTTGAGGAGATGCGGTATCTTGATGTTGCGCAATCACGTCAGCGCCATTGTCGATTAGTGAGAGGGCTGCCGCTTTTTCGTTTGCAGGATCATACCAGGTATTGGTCCAGACAACATCAACTTCTGCTTCAGGATTCACAGCTTGAACGCCTAAGGTAAACGCATTAATCCCGCGTATAACTTCAGGAATTGCATAAGCAGCAACATAACCGATTTTATTCGTTTCGGTAGCTAAGCCAGCCACCAAACCTGAAAGGAAGCGAGGTTCGTACATGCGACCGAAATAGTTATTGAGGTTATCGGTGCTATCACCGCCAGAACAATGCAAGAAAGCAACATCTGGATAGTCAGCAGCAACATTCATCATAAATTCACCAAAACCATAGCTTGTTCCAAAGATCACATTACATCCTTGGTCTACCATGTTAGCAATGACGTTTTCGACTTCCGCAGTTTCAGGAACATTCTCCTGATAGACTGTTTCAATGCCCAGCTGTTCTTCTAAGTATAAGCGTCCTTGGTCATGGGCATAGGTAAATCCTTCAACACCAATAGGGGCTACATAGATAAATCCAGCTTTTACAACCGTTTCTTGTGGATCAGGCTCAACAGCAGCAGGTTCAGTACATGCAGAGAAAACAAGCATTGTTAAAACGAGTAATACGACGAATTTTAGGTTCTTCATTACTTTCCTCCGTTTGGATTAGTCATTATTCCCAAAAAAAGATCTCCCACACCTGCTGGAAGTCCTAAAAACAGAGAAAGCATGCCTGTATTTCAACACATACAAACAAAGCACTCACTGTAGTCGAATCATTTAAGGTGATTCGGTAGAGACTTCCGGACCATATTACCGGGATTATACATTTATTATTGGAAATAAAGCTATATTAAAATATTTTTTAATAACATATCTATAGTACCAAGGGATGGGTTAAAATACAATTGAAATTTAGATATTATGGTACAATAGTGTTATTAATTAGAGGAGTGATTGGGATGGTTGATCAAAATTTTGAATTAGGGGAGTATGCCGATATCATTGTTGGCCCCTATACTAGAGCATTGCGTGAATTTTATCAGGCAATTGGGTTTAATGTGATTCAAGAAACTAAGCAGGCCTTGCGCATGACGGATGGATCGATCTCTATTATTTTAGGGGATTTTGGAAACGACGAATACGGCGTCATTTATTATACGACGGATTTTGATCGGAAGCTTGGGTATCTGCGCAATAAAGCGATCCGCTATCAGGTTATCCCCAAAACGGACAAGAATTCGACGCGGTGCATTCGGATCAGGAATCGCCAGCACTTGAATTTTCTGCTTATGGAAAAAGAGCTTGAGCTAGCGTGTGCACCCTCACTCGTGATGATGGAAGAGGAACGCATTGACCATATGACGGTGTTCCCCAATCAAATGTGTGGTATTTTCGGCGAGCTCTCCGTAGGGGTAGAGTATTTAGTGCCCGCCATTAAAGAGTGGGAGCGGCTTGGGTATGAGTTGATCCTCCAAGATGACACCGATTATCCGTGGGCTATTTTGCGCAATAATCTCAATATCATTGGGCTCCATCAAAACAACACGTATCCCAAACAGGTGCTATCCTATTTTGCCCGTGATATGGAGCAGCTTCTTGAGGGTCTGAAAAAGAATCCTAACCTCAAACTGACGCCTTACGGCAACCAGCAGGCCGTAACTAGGGCAGGGGTGTTAACGGCTCCCAATGGTCTGAGGATCAACCTATTTAGTCTTTAGACTAAAAGGGGTCAGGGGACAGTGGTCGATAGTCAGGGTTATCATTTGGCTTTGTTTTAAGTTTGAACAGGGCTTGCCCTGTAGCGATAGCGTACAGGGCTGGTTCT
>CAZVAO010000021.1:0-14712 GCA_964625175.1 uncultured Clostridiaceae bacterium | reverse complement strand
TGTTTTAAGTTTGAACAGGGCTTGCCCTGTAGCGATAGCGTACAGGGCTGGTTCTGTAGCAAGTTGCTCACGTCGCGCGTGCTTAGTTGGTTAGCAGTTAGCGATTAGCTTTTAGGGGGACTTTCACATCACCAACAGGTGATATTGCGGGTATTCTTCAGAATGACAGCATAAGGGGGGGCTCCTTTCCTTTTGTACTCTTTTTGGTTAGAATAGCTGGTCAGTTGGTCAGTTGGTCAGTTGGTCAGTTGGTCAGTTGGTCGGTTGTCAGGAGTTAGGGGAATTTGTTTGGTTTAGAATGGTGTTTAGCGATAGCTAAGCTCCATGGTGTTCCAAACGGGGTAAGCAATAGTCAAACAGTTGTTTATCGGTTGGAAAGTTGGAATTAGCGGATACGGTATGTGCCCTGCTCAATAATTGTTGGAAAGCTGGAAAGGGGTATTCCTTTTGTCTCTTGGGTAGGCGCAAAAGCGCCTATTTGCTTCTCTCGAAATTTGTTCTGCCTGAGAATTACTGGGAAGTTCATTATTGTTCTCCGGCTGCGGTAACGATACCAACAACGTTAAACGAGCGAAGCTCACTCAACGTTGCCGTTAGGCAACATTCAACGGCCGCTTTGCGGCCTTTCCACTACCACATCCGCTCCAAACAGCGTTTTTCTCCTGCTTCTTTCCCTTTGTGGTTTAAATAGTTGGTCAGTTGGTCGGTAGTCAGGAGTTAGGGGAATTTGGTTGGTTTAGAGTGGTGGTTAAGCGATAGCTAAGCCCCATGGTGTTCCAAACGGGGTAAGCAATAGTCAAACAGTAGTATATACTCACCCTTCCAACATTCCACCCTTCACCTCTTGAAGCCTTCGTGCTCATGATAAGCAGGGTGGGAGCATGGGGTATGATTTTCATAAGGATTTATTGTAATCGTTAAAGGCCAGACCCTCCTATTTGCCAGGGGGCTGGCCTTTATTTATCTGATTTTTGCTGAATTGTAGGTTTAGGTCAATCGACTATTTTAGTTTAACCAAGAGATAGCCATGGGCATTGGTATAGGTGATGACATCATTTTCAAGTTGTCCGTTAATATTGCCATATATGAAGTAGAGTTCAACGGTTGGGAAATCGACCTTAACCGTTAAATCATAAGGATGCGGCTCTCCCTTGGCAATTGGATAGGCATTGACACCATATTGGTCAAAGAAGCTCTGGAAGTGTAGCGTTAAATCAACGACGCATACTTCTTCTTCTCCTTGGAAAAGGTGCATAATGGAATCATTCGAGATCTCGAGATGATAGGCTTGGCCCGCATACTCAATCGTCGATGATGTAAAATCAGCATTACCATAGTCGTAGTGATTGAATTCAAATAGTAAATCGTAGCCATTGATGTCGAGTGTCCCCAGATTACGGTAGTAGTCAAAGGAATTCATTTCGTACGGACGATCAGGATAGCGGTCTGTTAAGCCGAGAACGGCTTCCATCTGGTCCCAGCCAAAATCGCTAGGGAGGACTTTAAGGTCCGCAAAATCATGGTTATAGTAGAAGTAGTTGAGGATGCTAGTTAAGGCCAGTCGATCTTCTTGGCTATAATTAGCAGTTGGGGCTTGAAGCTGCCCATTCACTAATAAGCCATTGTTTTCAAGGATCGTATTAAAGCGATTGTTTTGACTGCTCATTGAGACATCAAAGGCGCTTAATGGACCATAAACAGCAATCAGACATGTGAGTGCTAAGCTCATGATAAAGACGATATTATTCTTTCCTTTATTGATGTTGATGAAAATCATAACGGCGGTCGCCCAGAGGCCAATAATGAGCACAAAGTAGCGGCGTTCGGTAAAGCCATAGGCGTTAATACGAATGCCAATCGCAATGAACATCATGATGAGAAGAGGGAAGATAATCTTGGTGAAGACAGATATAAAGGTCTTAACCCAGCGATTTGTCTCTCGGAACGGCCAGAGCAAGTACATACTGACGATGCCAACAGCTGCGTAGGAGCTTACTAAATAGGATACAATACCACTAGGCCAATCCCAGGTGATGATAATCTTCGCAAAATAGATGTAAAGGACGGCCGTGTAAACACTCAGAAGTGGTAAAACAATGTAGGTCAAGACCACTCGTATAACTTGATTGTAGTGCTTAGGATCCATATCTTCTTTTGGTTTAGGTAGCGAAGACAGAAAGTGAATTGGGGCAAAGAGTGTTGCCGTCAAGATCCAGGTATAAGCGTAGAGATTTTCACTTAAATTATCAATTAGCAAAGATTCAATAGCAAACAGGATCATAGAAACACCTGCTGCCAAAACAAGACTGAAAAAGATCGTGGTAGCGAACTCTTCAATTAATTTAATAATATAGTTTTCTAGATTCTTTCTGCGGAAAAAATAAGGGATAAAGATAAAAGAGAGTAAAAGTGCGATAATGGTTAAGCCAAGTCGTACACTTGTAACCATGCTGAACTCAGGTAACAGGATGATATAGTAGGCAACGAGCACCGCTCCTTGCAAGACTAAGGCAACGACCTTGTGAATAAGCAGATATGGTTTCTTCTCTAAAATGAGTGAGACACAGAGTGACAAGAAGATAGCCAAGAAGGATATGCCTGTTAAACGGTCAAGTGTTTCGGCATAAGATTGATAGTCACTATAAGGAACAGCGATCCGGTAAATTAGCAAAGATGCAAGCCCTGCACTGGCTAGTATTGTTAAGGGAAAACGAGCGAGCACAGCTTGCAATGCCATCCAGCTTTGATGAGCGATATTTCTGAGATTGAAACTGCTTCTACTGGTCGTTGAATTCATTATAATACACCTCCATTAAGATGTGGATTGTTAATCGTGGTTGATTTAGAACGATCAATACGGTATCGCTCTACTTCTTTAGTTTACCCCTATAATGGGGACTTCTAACAATTTATGTTTAGATTGTGATATCAGGACCGAATTCAAGCGCATTGGGTGGCAACTCTTGAATGCGTTTGAGATACTTACAAACCATTTTGGCCTCTTTGTGCGGGTAGGGATAGCCAAGATTTTGACCTAAGGCGGCTCCCAATGTATTCATTAAGTCAATCGCTCGAAAGAGGGAGTTCCAGAAATCAGGGTAAGTGCCTGTGTTAAAGATCCTTGCAAATTCGCACCAAATGGATTCGGGCAGGTATTGGTGGTACCATTTACCCAGTTTGCCGCTATTGATTTGCCAATTATGATCATAGCCGATGTGCCAAGCGACGACTTCATTGAGCGCTTTTACTACGATACTGTGGTAGAGATGCTGAGCGTAGCTTAGTTCGTCACGCCAGATGCCCTTGCCGACATAGGTGGCAACCCAGAAGAATTCGTTGATCGTTTTAGCAAAGTGTTCAACCGAAGGCTTCTTGGTGTAATAGGTGTAATCATTAGACGGCGGGAAAGGGGCAATTGTTCCATCTTTATCGAGGAGTAGGCGGCTGAGGCTATCCTGATATTTGTGTTCAATATGTTCAATAGGGAAGAACTGGAGGTCGAGTCGCACATTATCTGTGAAAATAATCATGCAAATCGGCCATTCCAAGCCATTTTCTTCCATCATATGCGCCTGCATAATAATGACATCCCCAAAGTTACTGATCCAAGACTGATCGGCCATAAAGGACGGGGGGTCTTCCACGGCGAACACGATGTCGTAGTCGCAAAACAGATCTTGGGGGGCGTGGGGGTTAACACGAGAACCGTTCATGATTACCGCACGGATCGATTCGAAGCGGTTAGCAAAAGCCAGTATTTCATTGATGACTTCTGTAGGAGTTCGCATAGCCAATATACCTCCAAAGACTTGTTCCCCATTAAATGGACAAGCATAGTTTGTAACGATTATATAGCTAGATCCTATTTTGATTCTTGAGCCACTAGATCTACTTATATTATACTATTAAAAAGCTATTTAAGCATTACCAATAGAGGATTTCTGGGTATTTGCCCGAAACTAAGATTATTAAGCTATTAATTAGCGCGAATGAGCCGTATAAGAGGAGGAGAACTTTTGATTTATGATTTTAATAAAGTAATTGACCGTAGGGGAACAAACAGCATTAAAACGGATTTTATGATGCTACTGAGTGATAAGGCCGATGCAGATACGATTCCGATGTGGGTAGCAGATATGGATTTTGGCTCGCCAAAACCGGTAATTGAAGCCATCAAGAAAAGAGCTGAGCGAGAAATATTCGGCTATACCATACACTATACGGGTGACTATTTTCGAGCAGTAGCTGGTTGGATGCATCGACGCTTTGGCTGGTATGTTAATAGTAATAGTATTATGACGGCTAATGGGGTGGTGCCCGCCATTGCCTTTCTGATTAGTGCACTGACCGAAGAGGGCGATGGGGTTATTATTCAACAACCAGTTTACAATCCTTTTAAGTCAACGATTGAAATGCATAATCGTGTCGTTGTCGATAATCCACTTATCAACATAGATAACTATTATACGATGGATTTTGAGGATCTGGCCCAAAAAGCCCAAGATCCTAACAATAAGGTTTTGATTTTATGTAGTCCCCATAATCCAGTTGGCAGAGTGTGGAAAGTTGAGGAGCTTCAGCGACTGGGTGAAATCTGCCTCGAAAATAATGTCTTTATTATTTCAGATGAGATTCACCAAGACCTCATCAATCCTGATTTTACGCATACTCCGATAGCGAAGCTTTTCTCTGATAATGACAAAATGATTATCACCTGTACAGCGCCTAGTAAAACGTTTAACATTGCTGGACTTCAAACCTCAAATATTATCATCACCGATAAAGATCTTCAGGCTAAGTATCGCAAGGAATCAATGGATAAGTTCCATCACGGGCTTCTTAATCCCCTATCGCTAGTAGCGGCTCAGGCTGCCTATAATGAGGGAGAAGAATGGTTAGCACAGGTTAATGCCTATATCACGGCGAATCATCGCTTTATTGCCGACTTTGTGAAGAAAAACTTACCTAAGGCTAAGTACCGTGTGCCTGAAGGCACCTACCTGGGCTGGCTCGATTTGCGTGAATATGGATTGGGTCATGAAGCGCTCAATGATTTAATAGTCGAAGAAGCAAAAGTGCTGTTTAACGATGGCTATGCCTATGGCAGCGAGTTGTCTGATGGCTTCATGCGGGTCAACGTCGGAACGCCAAGGAGCAATGTCAAGGAAACTTGTATGAGGCTAGCTTCGGTATTGAATCGAATCCATGTTGGTGAAACACTCTCTGATTTCAACTATGGAACCCCTTGGGTAAGTGACCGATCCTTCAATCAAGAAACAAAAGACAAGAAAACTTGCCTCGTTTTCTTACGCTACCTCGGTTGCTCGCTCTGCCAACTAGAAATGATGGAATATCAGGAACGCTATCCTGAATTCGCAGCAAAAGATACAGAACTTTATGTCGTCTTGCAATCTGAGCCTGAACATCTCAGAACCGAACTGCAAGAGCAGGATTTTCCATTCCAAATCATCTGTGATCCTGATCAAAGACTTTATCAACGGTTCAATATAAAACCAGCATTTTCCCAAGCGGGTATGTTGTCAAAGGCGGTCATCGATAAGATAATGATTGCTGGAGCTAAGGGCATCAAACATGGGAAATACGAAGGCAATGAACAACAGTTGCCGGCGGCGTTTGTGCTTGATGAGAATGGAAAAGTGACCTTTGCCTACTATGGACGTGATGTAGGTGATGTGCCAGCAGTTGATGCACTGCTAGAGCAGTTATAGGAGGTGCGACTATGAATATTTATAAGACAACGATTCTTTACTTCAGCCCAACTGGTACAACCCAGAAAACAATGCGCAATATTGCCAAGGGATTAGGAAGTAGAGAAATTGAAGAAATTGATTTAACACCGTTTGAAGCACGCTGGGTTAAACGAGAGTTTGCCGCGGATGAATTGGTATTGCTAGGGTCGCCCGTCTATTCTGGCCGCCTACCGCTGGTATTTGCTGAAATCGGACGCCATCTTAGTGGGAACAATACGCCAATTGTTCCTGTCGTGGTATATGGTAATCGGGAGTATGACGATGCTTTGTATGAACTTGCAGAATTATCAAAGGGTTGTGGATTTATTCCAGTAGCGGCTGGTGCATTTGTAGCAGAACACTCTTTCTCAGCTAAAATAGCAACAGGAAGACCCGACGCGCAGGATGCTGCAAAACAAGCGGCATTCGGGGCGCAAATTATGGACAAGCTTTATGCGTTGATTAATGTTGATCAATTGAGCGAACTGCAAATCAAGGGGAGCCTACCACAAGGCCCAAGATCCGATGCGCCAATTAGTCCAAAAGTCAATGAGGATTGCATTCAATGTGGCCTTTGTGCAGAGCAATGTCCGATGGTCGCCATCAACCCCAATGACCCAACTGAAACCGATAACTTTAGATGTATACTATGCTTCCGCTGTGTGAATAATTGCCCGCAGGGGGCACGCTATATTGATGTTGAGCCACTTCAAAATGGGATTCGCATGATGGAACTGAGACTTCAAACACGTTTAGAACCAGAATTATTCATTTAATCCTAGGAATCTAAATATATAAGAATTATTGTGAGAGGCTACTGAAATGGTAGCCTCTTTTGATGTATTTGGTACGCAAAGAACGTTGCAAAGATAAAGGCAGGTCCTGTAGTCTAAGCGCTTTGTATTTATTTCTTAGACCAGATAGATCGTTAATCCCTTCGTGCACTTTGTGTTCTTTGTGGTTGAAAAAACTAGAGGAGTCATTATCTAAAACTTATAGAGTTCGATAAGTAGGGCTTACTGAATGAATCGCTAGATTTCATTCAGTAATGAGCGTAGCTCAAAAAATGGCTTAAATAAGCTATTTTAGCCGTATTGATCGGCGTCTGAACAGTGACGTTTCCGAAACGTCACCTTGCTAGGTGCAAGTTTTTTTGCCCATAAAATACAAATTTCGTTCACCTAGCAAGTTCAAAAAGCTTAAAAAACACTATAGTAACAAACTTTTTGAATTGTTCAGTAAGCCCTAAGTAACTAAAGAGGAGCCGATGTTCGGCCCCTCTTTCTTACTCAAATGGGTTAATGCAGCTATTCGGTTTTATTCAGGAATAACGAATAACGGTAGGCCTTATATTTAACAAAGGGGTCTAGTGACTCATAGAGGAAATTGGAAATATTAGGCTCTGCCTCTGCTGCAATTTCCGCATAAATGACTCCGCGTTTCCGCAGGCGCTGGAAACACTCTCGTGCCAGAGCCTTTGCCAAGCCGAGTCTGCGATAATTTGAATGTGTGCCCATTGGCTCAATATAACCAGCATGATCATTCACAAGATCCTCCCAGCCTGTACAATAGGCAGCACAATCGCCATTGGGAGCGATAACGACTAAATCCATCTCAGGGGTGTAGCCGGGTGTCTTCAGGAAGGATTCGAGTTTTTCACGTGGGTACACATCCTTGTTGAATGCATTCTTAATTAGTTCAATCTTGCCATCAAAATCACCGTATTCTGCAAAGGTTTTGATTTCAAATCCTTTGGGTAGTGTATAGCTTAATTCAACTTTCTCCAAATTGTAGCCACGGACATTGCTTTCGTGGCCGTCTTTGACAAGGCCTTTTGCTGTAAAATAACGAATGAAGTCCTTGCGGTATTCGAAGATGTAAGTCTCAATTTTATCTTTTCCTTCCGTCCAATTGTCCTCTATCCACGTAATAATTTGCTCAATTAGAGGATAATAGTCAGGATGGACAACGATAAAGAAATCATTTCTGTTGTATTCTGAGATGAAAAGACCAATCGTCTTCTTGCCATCTTTCCACACATGCGCACAGCTCTTAAAGAATTCAATGTCTTTGCTTGCATGTGAATAGTAGCGCCACCAGTCTAGTCGTCCCACATCCCAGTTAAGTTTAATTCCGTACTCATCGGGGATATTCATGATTAATTCACGAATATCATTATATTGTTCGTCGGTGTTAAGGTAATCAAAATCTCTAATAGTCATTTATCTAATCCTTCCAATAGTTAAGGGTGAGGGGCTCACTTAGGGATATGGCAACATAGAGATCAAGAGAATCAGCGCTATCTCATGCTTTTAAGAAAATTCTCTGCTGATTAGTATCAAATCACCAGCAAATGTGCATTCTTAGTTTACATGGAATAGGATGTCCAGCAAAAGAATCTTAAGATTCAGATTTGGACGTTTGCGTTGCCTAAGCTATTTGATAATTGCGGCTTCATTACGACCCATCGGTTCTTCCATAATCATATGTTCAATCGCTAAAGCACTACCATCCACTGTGAATAAGGCCTGATCAATATAATCGAATTCGGTAAGTGTATTTAGGAGGGAGTTATAGGTCATGCCTTCACCAGTAGCGCCACCCCAATGCTTCGTGTGCATTTCAGCTGAGAAATCGATATAGGCAATTTGATCGACGATTGTCACGCTGTTGACGGTCACTTCTGCCGGAATCGTTTTACTTAGATTCATATTATTCGGTCCAGCTATGAGTTCCTCTACGACCTTTTTGATGAGGTCTTCATTAGTTATTGAACCATCGACTGTCAAATCACGCGTCTCGGCGACAACGCCCATTGCATTGCTATCGCTAAAATAGAGAATCACGGGAATCGTCGTTGTTGAGTTAGGATCAAGGGGGAAGGAATCCATGAAGCCGCGGGGATCTCCGCTCGGTCCAATCAGCTCAGCGCCTTCCACGAGGATTTTGGCCTTTGTGATCTCAGGAAACTGCGTTAGCGTATTGACAACGCCAGCGACGGCCATCAATTCGCCCATGCTACCTGAGAACATAGCGAAATGGTTGCTCAGGTTAACGATGATATAATCGTTTTGAATCGTCGTGCCATAAACCACAGTTTGTGGATCAATGTTTGACGTTGCGTTCGGTATAGTGGGACCACTAATCAGTTCTTCTACTGCTAGCTTGTATTTGTCATCCGTTGGCAGATAACTGATATCACGATCTTCAGTCAGAATGATGGTATTATTGCTGTCACCATAGAACAGTTGGATGGTTTCATTGACGGTAGGATCAATTGGCTCGGTGGTTGGTGTGCAACCGCTAAACATTAAGCTGGATGCCAAGACGAGGCATAGTAGAATAGAAAACTTCTTCATTGTTAATTCCTCCATTTTTTATATTTGACCTATCGGTGTGACTGCCCTATAATACTTGACATGCTCGAATAAGAACTAATCGCTATATATACCACTATTATAATGCAAAGGTGTCAAAAAATGATGATATTAAAGAGATATTTAAGACTAAATTTGGGATTGATCCTTTATGCGGTCGGTATCGTATTAACGGTTAAGGGCAATTTGGGGCTTGCGCCTTGGGATGCTTTCCATATAGGTCTTATGAATGTTATTGACTTAACATTTGGTCAAATCGGTATTCTGGTCGGTGTGGCGATTCTTTTCATCACCTATTTCTTAGATGAAAGCATTGGGCTTGGCACTATTGCGAATATTTTTGTAATCGGTTTATTGATCGATTTAATCCTCTATTTAAACCTCATTCCGCTTTCCCAAAACATCTTGAGCGGCATCATTATGTTGATTCTGGGGATGGTTGCCATTGCCGTTGCGACGTATTATTATATCAGCGCTGGTTTTGGTATTGGCCCACGTGATGGCCTAATGGTCGCGCTAACACGTGTCACCCGCAAACCCATTGGATTGATTCGGGGCTTGATTGAAATATCCGTCTTAATAATGGGATTTTTACTTGGCGCAAAGGTCGGCTTTGGGACCGTGCTGCTTGCCTTTGGCACCGGGCCTATTATTCAAATGGTCTTTAAGCTTTACAAGTTTGACGTTACGGTGGTTCAGCACGAGGCTTTCTTGATGAGAAAAAAGCCAATAGGAGATCAGACCACAAAAGAAGAGAACCTCCTACGTGGGGTCGTGAAAAGCGAAACGAGCACTGATTGAATTTGATATTTCAACTATTAGAGTGACTAATAATGAGGTAAAGCGATTAATCGTATACAATTTTAAGGGAATCTAGGCGTAATCTCAAGTAGATTGCGCCTTAATTATATGGGATCACTTACTTGGGTTAACAGCAATACTCTCTATATTCAACTGGATATAGGCAAAGTCGCTGTCAGGATAATGCCAGATCGCCTCACCTTGATTGGCGAGATAATAGTCGCCAACCATTCCATGCTTAGACATGGGGGTAGACCAAGGGATATTCTCAACATTACCTTCTAGATTAAACGCAAGACGGTCATCAGAAGAGAAATTGATGAGTCTACCTTCGTCATCGAAGTCTAAGATAGCACTGACCTCATGACCGTGTTTGAGTAGGGTGCCTTTGAGCTGTCTTTCATTTAAGGATTCCCAAGTGATCTTCTCCTCGAGGAGTGCACTCGGGCACATCACGCAAAGGTCGTTGAAATAAGTGACGGTTTCTGCTTTCTGCATAGCTCGCCCAGACTCCTTGACAACTGTGACTAAATCCAATAATTTGATGTGCATTAGCGCATCATTGGCATTGTAGTGGTGTATTCCGCTAATCGGAATTCCATTATAATTCATTGTGATGGAGAATAATCGAACGCCCGACTCGATGAAGGTATATTGCTCAGCAGTCACTGGTGCAAATGGTTTGGATTGATCCATGCGCATCTGCCCAGACATCGTCAATTTGAATGAACGAACATGGGGCTTGCCGACTGATCCTGTAATGCGTAAATAGTTTTGAAGTAGTGGGGGAAGCACCTGAATATCTTCCTCCGTAATTAAGGCGCTAAAATCATGCGGTTGATCATCTAAGGCGGTGGCAACTGCATTTTTGTAATGTCGTGCGGTCCCGAATACCCAACGAATCGTCAACAAAGCAATGAGCAGGACCAATATACCTATTAGAATCTTCATAAGGGGGATTATCCTCATTGTAAGAGCCCAATATTCTTTTGTAAGCTCAGGATGGCGTCGTGAAATAGAATAATATCGCGATCTGAGAAGCCGTCAAAAAGGTGATTCATCTCTTGACGATCTTGATGGTCGCGACTCTGCCAATAGCTTTGGGCCTTAACAGTCAATTTTAGGTTCTTTTTACGTTTGTCAGAGGGATCGTCGATAATCTCAACAAAGCCCTGCTGCTGCAACTTAAGCGCTAATTGTTTGACATTCTGATAGGAGCTACCACTCTTCTCAGCTGCTTCGCGTAATGTTGGATAGGAATCCCCGAAAGTAGATATAACAATCATCAGGAACATCTGCTTGGCAGTTAACCCGCCTGTTTGAAACTGGCGATCTAAGTATACCTGCAGACTGTTGGAAACCTTAAATAGTGTGGCGAACAACTTTTTCTCTAACTCAAGTCTAAGCATCTGAATTCTCCTTCAGTTTTATTTAAAATCAAAATACATAACATATTATGAAAAGGATTGTATAATATATTATGTATCATGTCAAGAATATTTTTTGTATCGTTATAGGGGCGTTAGCTACGACCGAGTCGTTCTAAATTCGCTTTGGAATCTGTATACCACTTTGGAAAGACCCGATTAAAATGATGGAAATCAATGAGGATATTTTTAGCTTGTTCACGCATGATGGTGATTTCTCCTTCCCCAAATGGAATTGCCCACGGTAAAGATGAGAGTGTGTTTGCGGCGATGTATAGAGCAAGAAGTTTAAAGAAGCATTCAGGCACATGATGGTCAAAATAGCCATCGACTCGGCCTGTGGCAAATGCGGGGCTGATGCGCACATCCCACACAATGCGGTTAAACTCTTCCCAAGGGTCACCGTAATCAAAACGGTTGAAATCAATCACACCGATCTGCCCGCTCGGGGTTAGAATCAGGTTTCCAACATGGTAGTCTCCGTGCTGAAGTCGATTCGGACGATCTTTCAGCAAGTGGCGCGATTGGTTAATGTATTCAACAAAAAATTGGCCGCTCTCATATTTTAGTGGACACGCCTCATAATTTTTAATTTTACGATCAAGCTTCTGGTTGAAGCGCTCTTCCCAAGAAACCCGCTCAAACTCAAACGGCGTGTTGTGTATTTCATGCAGGATCCTGCCAGCTTCACACCCTAAGCGGTATTGATCAGCTAATGGAAGCGCAGGTAAAGCGCTTTCGAGGTCATCCCCTTCAATCCAAGTCAGTAACAGATAAACACCCGCCTGGCATAGACCGAAGTCTAGCGCTTCGGACATGGCAAAATCTTTCCGGAAGACCTTCTTTATGGTTATAAATTCGTCTTTCTTTTGATCATAATTCTCAGGTTTGGCAATCCTCAGCAGAAAGTGCTCATCACTGTAGGTAGTGATGTGGTATTTGGAGTCGTTAGAGTAGCCTTTACTAATCAACTCTATGGACTTCCAAGTACTGCTACCGGGAATATCATGAAACATTGGGTTCATCTTCTTCCTCCTTCAAATACGTTGAGACAGAACAGGGACATATTATTTATGATAGGGCTCTCCGCTGTTAATCCGCATGGCTCGATAAATCTGCTCCACTAAAATTAAACGCATTAGCTGGTGGGGGAAGGTCATCTTTCCAAAAGAAAGTTTTAGTTGGCCTTGCTTTTTGATCGAGGCGTGGAGGCCGTAGGATCCACCGATAAGAATTGTAAACTTACTGTGACCATATATAGATTGTTTAGCAAAGACATCCGCAAATTGCTCAGAAGTTAAAATCTTCCCCCCTAAATCACAAAGGATTAAATAGCTGTCGGGATCAATTAGTTTCTGTAATCGTTCGGCCTCGAGAGCGACCCCTTTTTTAACCATTGCCCCAGAGGATCGCTCGGGGATGTGCTCATCCGCCACTTCAATTATTTGCACTTTCGCATAGGGGCGCAAACGTTTGATATAATCGGCAATCCCCTTATTAAGATAGTCTTTTTTGATTTTCCCAACAGCTAAAATCGTTACATTAATCATGAGCAACCTGCTTTCGGTATACAGTCGATATCGTGGTATAATAGTCATGTGTTTATATAAAATTAATTTAGGGCATATATAGATGAAATGAAATGGAGGTAGTTTTATGCCAAAGTGGATAGCAAGCATCTTTCAGCGCTTAAGAACTCAAGCAGAAGAGCATATCACCAGCGATATAAAGCAACAAGAACTACTGGAAAGTGCAGAGCGGAAAATGGTCACCATGAGACGGGGTGGCATGATTACCGATCTGATTGACGACATCAAAACACTGTTTCAAATGGTGCGGGCATACTCGAGTGGCACATATCGTGATGTGCCAGTCGAAACAATTATCATTATCATAACAGCAATTATCTATTTTGTCATTCCTATAGATATGATGCCTGACTTTATTCCAGGAGGCTTCTTTGATGATGCCTTAATCTTTACTTTTGTATTAAATGGCATTAGGGGAGAGATCGAAGTGTTTAGAGCTTGGATGGATAAGAAAACAGAATTTGACAGTAAGAATGAGAGCAAAAGCGTTAAATAAAGACCACTTTATAAAAATAAATTAAAAAATTGTCGTTTTTAGCTCTAAAATGGCCCCAAATCGCTTTATTTTCATGCAGGAGTGTTGTATAATTAATGTACCAGTACTAACGGTAAAAGGGGGTTAATACGTGAATAAAAAAGGTTTTACAATGATTGAGTTGCTAGCCGTAATCGGTATTATTTCTATAATTGGGTCTATGGTCACTTTTCAGGTTGCCTCTTCTCTTGCCAATGCGCGAGAAAGCAGTTGCTTTAATCGTATGCAATTAGTCCTGATGTCAGAGAAGCGGTTTTATGCTGCTGAAGGAAGACATAGTGCTGAACTGTTATCGGGGACTCCGATTAACGCCAATAGCGAAATTGTAGAAAAGAATTACTATCTGTGGCAGCAAGACACCTGTGAAGGGGATTACTACTGGATTGAAAATGAAGACAATGATTTTGAATTGCATTGCACCGTTCATACCGATTCAATATTAGTTCTTGAACGCGCAAAGTTGCGCAATGATGTCACAGCGGGCTTCCCTGATGATAATGATTGTCTGGATTGGGATAATGAGGTTGCTTTATTAGAGGAGTTTATTGCGGGTGATTATTTCACCGAAAGTGGTGCCTATACCATTGAAGAGAATAACACCTATAAATACGGATTTGCAAACGATTATATAGATTTGGGTAATGAGAAGCATATCATTTTTGCAGGTGACGGTAATGATTATATCAAAACTGGGAATGGTAAAGATATTGTTTTTGGTGAAGGTGGCCATGATAAAATGGTTGGTGAGAATGCCAAAGACACGTTCGACGGTGGCTCCGGTTGTGATCTTATGTATGGTAATAATGGTGAAGACACCTTTGATGGTGGTTCAGGCAATGACTATATTAATGGTGGGTTAGCTAAAGATAATGCGATTTACCACCATCCTATTGGAGAGTATCAGATGAGGGAAGATGGGCCAGCAAGCTATACAATATGGCATCCACTCGATGGCAAAGATACGTTAATCGATGTTGAAACCCTGATTTTCGCAGATGGTGTTGTGATAAGTATCGAAGATGCATATGATGAAATATCGATTGATACTCCTTAATTGAGAGTTTAATAAGAAACCTTGAAAGGTAGCTGAGAGGCTACCTTTTTATTGTTGTTAAAATAGAGGTGCAGAAAAGAAAGTGAATCATATGGAACAGATGAGATTCGCAATTTGTTCTTAATAATTATCAATAAGTGTTAATAAACATACAATTTTGTAACAGGATTGTAATATAT
>CAZVAO010000020.1:9070-24441 GCA_964625175.1 uncultured Clostridiaceae bacterium | reverse complement strand
GCACCGCGATTTCCTGCGATGCTTTTATGACGCATATTAAATCATAGAAGTTTTTGTATATTTATCTTCAAAAAAAAGAAAGCCTCACAATTTAGAGGCCTTCTTAGTATGCTTAATGAATACAATTATAGGGTTTCACGTAAGACGCGTAGGTAGTTACCACCTAAGAACTTGATGATTGTTTCATCATCATAGCCACGCTGCACAAGTCCTTCTGTGATGAGAGGGATACAGGTTATATCATCTAATCCGTCAGGCGCAGCACCAATTCCATCAAAATCAGAACCTAAGCCAATATGGTAAGGCCCAACTAATTTAACAATATGATCAACATGATCAAGAAGGTCATCAATGGTAACAACTTCACCACTACCCACAAATGGACGGCAGAAATTCATTCCCATCACGCCACCATTTTTAGCTAATGCTTTAATCTGATCATCCGTAAGGTTGCGGACATGATCACAAATGGCTTTGGCATTGGAATGAGAGGCGATGATTGGCTTTTCGCTGACTTCAATGACATCCCAGAAACCAGGTTCAGATAAATGGGATACATCAACGATGACGCCTAAACGATTCATTTCTTTAATCAACTCACGGCCAAAGACACTTAACCCACCACCGCTGACACAATCACCAACGCCTTCGGCGATTCGATTTCTTTGGTTCCAAGTTAGCCCAATACAGCGCAGACCTAATTTATAGAGCATACGCAGAACACTGAGGTCGCCTTCCAACGCTTCGCCACCCTCTATTGAGAGCAAAGCTGCAATCTGATTATTTGCTTTAGCTTCCATAGCATCCTCGTAAGACGCTACATGTTTCAGCTCAGGGCTTTTTTCAAATAGTTTGTAGAAAGCATCAAAGCCTTGCATGGTACGCATGAGAGACCCAAAAGGCTTATACTGGGGCTCAAGATATACGGCGAAGAATTGTAAATTCATTCCGCCACGTTTCATCTTAGGGATGTCAATATGCATGTTGTCATTCTCAAGACTAAGATCAATTTCACTGTCGATTCCCATGTAATGACGCATACGTGGATTCCAGGAGTTACAGATTTTCATTATCGTGTCGCAATGCGTATCTATAACAAAATTATTAAAGTGAAGGTTACGTGCTCTTTCAGAAATATTCATAAGGTTCCTCCTTTTATCAATAGTTGGGTATTCGTTGGGAGAAGGCATTCTCCTGCTTTCACGGTCCACCTATCTGAAATTTATTCGGATATTATGTAGACCGTCCTGGTTTGGCGGCCAAAGTTGCGCAAATCTGCACCATCCTCAAAGTATAAATCGATAATGTTGCCTTTGACGGCGCCACCAACATCCAACGCCACAGCCATGCCATAGCCAGGGATATACACCTTAGAGTGGAGGGGAATAACGCTTGGATCAACGGCGATGACCCCTTTGGTTGGGATATCACCCGTTGCAGTTATCTTACCAGTATAGGCGGTTAACTCAACGTCAAGTGCTTGAGCTTTTGTAAGATCTAAATCCAGATAGACTTCCTTGCGACCAATAATGGTCTGTTGCGGTTTTGCGGCTTTGAATTCAACGGAATCAACACAGGTGCTACTCTCTTGAATGCCATCGGAATATTCAATTCTCCACAGTTCCTTCGTTACACCAGGTTGACCAGCAATCGTTTTAGCTTCACCAAGCGTCAAATTTTGGTCATCATAAATGATTTCTGATGGGAAAGGAATGGTCTTTTCTCTGACCTCATAGCGCACATCGCTATGGTTAGAGTCATCCTCAGCTGGAATCTCCATAATATTGGATGGCTCGAGTAGTGCATTTTTGGGCTCGCTTATTGCCTGTAATAAAACAGGAGCAACGTCAAAATCTGAATATTTGGCTCCCCAGAGGGTAAGAAGTGGTTGGTCTCCATTCGTTATTTCTATGGGGACGATCTGATTGTCCGCCATGGCAAAGCCTAGACTGATTGAAACGGTTACTAAGCATAGAGCAGCAAGTATTTTAAAATGGATATCCTTATACATAATAATCTCCTTTTAAGTTGCCATTAGATTCTAACACTTTGTTGGTATATATGCACGAAATTAGGCAATATTGCATCCAAAGCCCCAATAGTTGGGTTTATTTAGCGAAGATGAAGGAGAAAAGTGATGAATAGAGAATAGAACGGAGAAGGTTTTGCACATCATATTCTTGTTAGAAGAAAACAATTCGCTCATTGCGGTGCTGTATTCATCATTAATAACTCTAGGGGGATACTATGAATAAACTCGATCAGTTTGCAACCATGGCCATACATGCGGGTAAGGAGGATATCCAGTTAACGACCAAGCCCGAGACACCACCGATCTACCAGACGTCTGTCTTTACTTTCCGCGATATCGATCATGTGGATGAAGTGCTAACAAAGGGAGGGTTTATTTATTCACGTTACAATAATCCCAACCGTGAAATGTTAGCCCAAGCACTCGTTCAATTATGTGGGGCAGAGGCCTGTGTAACGACAGCTTCAGGCATGGGGGCTATCGCCGCCGCATTATTAGCCGCCGCTAAGGCGGGCGAAAGGATTATCGCTGGTAATGATATCTATGGAGGAACTTATACATTACTCACCCGTGATTTTGCTGAATTAGGGATCGAGGTTGATCTTGTCAATGTTTTTGACCTCGCCGTATTGGAGGAAGCACTGCAACAGCCTGCAGCTGTCGTTTATCTCGAAACCATCACGAATCCAACAATGATGCTTCCTGATATGGCGTCGATTATTAAGCTTGCTCATCGTTATGGCACGAAAGTCATCGTAGATAATACATTTGCTTCACCCTACGTATTTAGACCACTGGAGTGGGGGGCTGACGTTGTCGTTCACAGCCTAACAAAGTATATCAATGGCCATAGCGATGTGACGGCTGGTGCCGTTTTAGGCAGTGCTGAATTTTGTTACCAGGCTAATGAAAAAATGAAGATGTTTGGGGCATCACTGGCCCCATTTGATGCTTGGCTGACCTTGCGGGGTTTGAAAACGCTACCATTGCGGATGGAGAAAATTTGCAGCAATGCCCTCCAAGTTGCCAAATTCCTCGAAGGTCATTCTCAAATCACGCGAGTTGACTATCCGGGTCTTGAGGCGCATCCCCATCACAAGATTGCCAACAAACAGTTTCCTTTAGGCTATGGGGGGATGCTATCATTTGTGATTGATGGAGGTCGGGAACAAGCGAATCAATTTATTCGGAACCTCGAAATGATCGAATATGTTGCGAGCCTAGCTGGCCTAGCCACCATACTTCAGCACCCAGCTTCTACGTCACATCGCGGTCTTCCCGAGACCAAGCGTTTAGCACTAGGAATCACGGATGGGATGATCCGCCTATCAGTAGGAATTGAGCCCGCCCAAGTAATCATCAACGACATCAATCAGGCCTTAGCAAGATTGTAGCGGCTTAAATATCCAAACATTAAAAGTCAGTCAGAGGAATGAAGAATAATCCACTGACTGACTTTTTTGGCAAGATTGCTGAATTTATAGTAAGTATTGACTAAGCGATGTTACTTGCTCTTAGGGTGAATCATGTCAATTAACTCAAAAATATCAATGATTTCAACAGCGCAGAGTCGACCATGGATTGTCTCAAGTAGGAAATCTTTTTCCCATAGGACAATCTCTACATCTGCCGCTAACGTCTCTTTGATATCGCGTTTCATCGCACCTTTGACAGGCGCCAAGAGTGAGGGGATATCGCTCGTGTAATGATCAGGCAGGTGAATCTTTAGATCAAGCTGCAAGTGCAATTGCTTCAATTGCACATAGAGGGTGTTTTGCGAAAATTCTAAGCGTTTGATAGCCATACCTTTCCAAGTTGTGAAATTATAATGGTTATTTGGCGTGTACAATAGAGCATAGCCGCCTACGATGCCTTGACCTATGGGAATATGGGCAACGGCACAAGAGAAGGAGTAGGATGAATCTTCAAACGTATTGCATTGTGTCCAAAAGTAGCCTTTGGGGAAAGCAGTCCCGCGATCACTTTCAATATAGCCAATGGATGCATCTAGGTTTTGAATGGATCCATCGATGAATAGCTGTCCCTTTAGTTGATGGGAGAGGCTAATAACCTTGTGGTAACAGGGTAAAAATGGTAGCAGTTGAAAGGGTCCCATAAGTCCAAGTTTAGCCAATTTGAATTGGGGTTTTTGGAGAGATATTAAACGGATATTCCCTATAATCTTATGTTTGCCATTTAGATTAACATCAATAGAATCAGCTGTAAATCGATTCGGCCCTACATTTATTTCAAGAGGGTTTTCCTGATAATGGTATTCCGAAACTGCAAAGCGAACATAGTCCGTTTCACCGTTCGACTGTATGACCTGAACAAAGGCATGGCTATCATCCTCGTTAAAGGCAATGCCAGGGATAAATGCAATCGAAAAGTCATCTGCAGGGTTCGTCATGCGATAGTACCAGCCTTCAAATGAATGCTTTGATGGCCTTTTAGATATTCTTTGCATACATTGTCCTCCTGAGGTTTTTTTACAAGTCAGCTTAATGAATAAGCGGTCTTTCAAATGGTTTTGAAGCCATTAAATCATCTTGACTTCCTAGGCTCTCGAGATATTTAACGATATAGATTAACACGATTGTATAGTAGATGATGGTGAAATAAGGGATATTATGGCCGCTCATTTTAACAGCACTTTTCACGAATGAGGGTAATGTTAAGGCATAAATGCCTAAGATATAGGTTTGACCATTATTGACATGGGCCTTTCTCAAAGAAGCGCTTAATGAGGCAATCACCCAAGCTAGAAAAGTACCAAATAATTTGCCAATGGTGATTAGTAAAAAGGAAATAACGAAAAATGTAGTGGGGAGTCTATTCGACTGCGTCATGAGGTTAACGAGTTCATTTTTAGTGAATTCAATAGGGAAGTCTTCAAAAAGAAGGGTATAATCCCGTCCATTATTTATTTGGTTTTTCATCTGTAAACGGGTTGAATTAATCAGGAGGATATCTTTATCGGTTAGATCTGAAATTGAGCCAATACTTTGATTGTCTAAGGGGTCAATGACGATGTAGGTTTTGTCAATCTCAAAAATGAAAGGGCTTTGCATTTCAATCGCTAAAATCCCATTTTTGAGTTCAAAATAAGGGGTTTCTTGATCTATTTCGTGTCCGAGTGCTCTCAATCCAACAACCGTCTTCAAAGCAAAAACGCCAGATTGAACGAAAGCAATACAGAGGATGAGGAGCATAAAATAATTTAAAGCAGTCTTTGTGGGCTCATTAATAAATGTACGACTGAAACTAAAGTTTGTTACGGCATTTTGGATGCGCTTTATAAAAGATATTTTAGGCATCATACAGTATTAACTCCTTATTTCACGAATGAGTATATCTACCCTATTTATACCATTTTTAGACTTAAAACGCCAGTTATAAACCAATATATAGCGGATAGAGCCGTAACCTTTGTGATTAGGCACCTCACTAGTTGTTAAATGTTATTAATCAGGAATAAATCACGACTTGTAGTCTAATCCATAACAAGTTCATAGGACACCTAAAAACAGTCTTTTCAAGATAAAAATACATAATGGTTCAATCCTATTAAGTAAAAGAGACTCATTCCAATCGAATAAGTCTCTTCTCATATTGAGGTAACTACTCGTGAATACCAACTTCAACGTCACGTAGTCGAATCGGAGCAGCGCCATGACCGACATTGGCAATCTGAACGGGTTCGCCTTTCGCACAACTTGGCCGTCCCCAACAATGCCAGCTGTCGGCATTGCCTATGGCATCGCAGGCGTTCCAGAAGTGGGGGGTTAAATCCGTATAGGCATTATTCTTTAGCATCGAAACGATTTCGCCATCGATGATGCGATAGCCAATTTCACAACCAAAGTGGAAATTGACGCGCTTGTCATCCAAACTCCAGGATTTGCTGACATTTAAGAACACGCCATCATCTGTATCTTTAATCATTTCATCAAGCGACCAGTCTCCGGGTTCAATACAAATATTATTCATGCGGATGAGGGGGATATGCGCCCAGCCGTCCGCCAACATGGCACCATTGCTTTCCATCCCAAATTGAGGGGCGGTTTCGCGTGATGTCGTATAGTTATAGAAAATTCCGTCTTTAATCAGCGGTGTGTTTTGTGCAGGAATCCCTTCGTCATCGTAGCCAAATGTACCAAGTCCCTTATCAACCGTTGCATTCATGTTGATATTGACAATATCTGAGCCATAGCGTGTTTTGCGCCAATCACTTGGATTGAGGAAAGAAGTACCTGCGTAGCAGGCTTCACTACCCAGTGCACGATCGAGCTCCGTTGGGTGGCCACACGATTCATGAAGTTGCAGGGCGACCATAGAGCCGCCTAGAATCAGGGTGGATTTCTCCGTTGGACAAGACGGCGCGTCCAGCAGTTGCACGGCCTCAGTGCCAATTTCATGCGCTCTTTCCTGAAGATTCATCTCTTCGAGGATTTCCCAACCACCTGTTCCGTGGTCGCGGAAGTGGCGCCGTTCTGCCTGCCCTTGGGCCGTAGCAACAACAGCAATTTGCCCACCGGTTTGCATATTGGTCTGATAGATATAGGAATTCTCGCTACTGGCAAAGTACTTCTCATCATAGAATAGACGTAGCTGTCCGTTGCGTGTGCGGATGGCATCATCTACTTTGCTGCGCTCTAGTAGATCTAAGAAATAGGCTGCCTTGTCTTCCGTTTTCATCTCAAAGGGGTTAATCTTCACAGGGGTATGGTAGGTCGCCTCTATGGATGGGGCAGGCGCCATTGTGATCGGGTTTTTGTTAACGGAATTGCTGGCGCGTGCAATGGTAAGTGCTTCATCGATAGCTTTAGGCAGAACCTCATCAAGGTCCGCTAAAGAACCAATCGGCAATCCGGCATAACCCCAGCCATTCTTATACAAGACACGAACACCAACGCCTTGATTACTACTATTATTCAAACCTGTGATTGAATCTCCTGCAACCGTCATCGTTTCGAGATTGCGTTTTGTTAAGCGAATATCGACGTAATCAGCCCCTTTTTGTTGGGCTAGCTCAATACCTTGCCTTAATAATTGTTTCATCTTTTCACCTCACCCTTAAAACGTTGTAGTTCCAGAGACATTGAAGTCGCGAACCAATAAAGACGGTAGCAAAGCATAGAAATCACTCCACCAGTCGCGTGTCGGGCGAGCATCATTGCCAATAGCGATTACGTTATTCAATAAGTCAATCACCGATAGCGTGAAGCGAACATTGTTGATGCGGCGCACAATCTTACCGTCTTCAACCCACATCGTACCATCGCGCGATGTGCCAGTTGCAACCACACGATAAGGTTCTGGGCAACTTGTGTAGTGGAAGCGGTTAATAATAATACCCTTGTCCATCTGTTTAATGAGGTCTGCGCGAGAAGTGTCTCCATTATTCATCACCATGAAGGCAGGTGCACAACTAGCACCATTGCCGCGGCCACCACTGTGGCCAGTAGGTTCCTTCCCGTAGGTGTAGGCAGTAGCGGAATTGTAAACAGCACCCGCAGCGACGCCACTGGCGATGATGGGAACGACTTGGCGGCCTACGCCTTCATTATCGAAGGGCAATACAGGTGATAGGGGATGATGGGCGTCATCTGTGATAGATAGGCGTGGATCGACGATTTGTTCATTGAGATGGGCCCCAAAATAAGAACGTTTTTGTTCAACGGAGTCGCCACCAAAAGCAAATAAGCCGCAGAAACGGATTAAATCAGCAACCGCAATAGGCTCTAATAACACCGTATACTTACCGGGTTCGATACGCAGTGGTTCATTACATACCAAAGCTTTTTCTGCAGCAAGTTCGGCTAAAGCCATAGGATGGAAGTCATCCATATTCGTTATGACTTGATCGGCATACCCCGTACACTGGCCATTGTTCATGATGGTGCGGAAGAATCCATGGGCATAAGGTGTGTAAGCAGCTAACCCGAGCGAGTTCATCACAAGCTTCTGGCCAGTCGTTATTGAGAATGTCCCTGAAGACTCCAGACCCTTAAGCTCGGCAAAAGCAATGACCCGTCCAATAACAGCTGCACGATCCATAGCCGAGAATTCCATTAAACGGTCATCCACCTTTGCTTGAAGATCTTCCTGCTCAAGGTAGGGGAGAGAAACAAAAGATTTGCTGGGGGGTTGCATTTTAGCAATCGCCATAGCTTGATTAAGTGCTTCTTCAAGCTTATCCCAGCTCCTGATGTCGCTGACGGTAATACTGCCTAGGCGCTTATTTACGACGACTTTAATCTGGGCAGCAATCTGGGTACGCATCAGATTTTGATGGATATAGTTTTGATTAAATCGGCTGAAAGCTTCTGTTTGCAGGTCGAAACTGATTTGGGTCTGGTCCGCCGGCGAGATCTTGATGAGCTTTTCAGCAATACTCATGAGTTCACTTCGATTCAATAACATCACCTCACTTGATATCAATACTTGTTATTATTCGTTAACTAATGGCAATATCCTGCTCCACTTCAATTTTGTGTCCTTGTAACTAGTGAGGTATTCTGGGATAATGGAATTACTAAAAGTTAAGGGTGTTATTATGAAACGTGAATATAAAGATTTGAATTTACTGGTACGAACTGAATTTGGCCTAGAGGCTGTGACAAAACGCGAGCTACAGGGTCTTGGATATGATAACCTAAAAGTGACAAATGGACGAATTGTTCTACCAGCCTCTCTTGAAGATATTCCTCGCTTAAATTTAAATCTGCGTACGGCTGAGCGGGTATTGGTTTTGGTAGCCGAGTTTAAAGCCTTTACCTTTGAGCATCTCTTCCAAGGGGTTAAGAAATTCCCTTGGGAAGAATGGATCCTGCCTACTGGCCAAATCGTGGTTAAGGGGCGTTCGCGCAATTCCAAATTGCACAGCGTACCCACCTGTCAGGCCATCACCAAAAAGGCAATTATTGATCGCTTAAGCCAGACCTATCGCCGACAGAAGTTCCCTGAGACAGGAGCGATGTATGCGGTTGAAGTGGAGATCGATCAAGATCAAGTGTTGATTACCCTGGATACCAGTGGAACAGGCCTTCATAAACGGGGATATCGTAAACAGGCTGGTATGGCACCGCTTAAAGAGACTTTGGCGGCTGGCATGGTCATGCTGAGTTATTGGCGTAAGGAGCGGGTTTTACTCGATCCGCTATGTGGATCAGGGACCATCCCCATCGAAGCGGCGCTGTTCGAGCGCAACATTGCCCCGGGCTTGTTTCGTGAATTTGACAGCGAGCATTGGGGCGTCATTCACCCAGAGCAATGGGAGAAAGAGCGTGCTATTTGCCGCAGTCGGATTAAAAACGATTTTAAACTACGCATTAAGGCCTCCGATATCGATGCATCTGTACTCGAGATGGCGAAAGCGAATGCAATTGCTGCAGGAGTGGCAGACGATATCGAATTTTCTTGTTTGAATCTGACTGAGCTCAAACTCACCGAGCCTTATGGAATTCTAATCACCAATCCTCCCTATGGAGAACGGTGGGGAACCGATGAGGAAATTGATCTTATCAACGAGACCTTGCGGGAATTAATGCGCGACAATCCGACTTGGTCCTACTATATGATCACCAGCAACGTCGCATTTGAGCAAGCCGTTGGACGACTCGCAGACCGTACCCGTAAATTCTATAATGGTCGCATCAAAGTTGGCTACTATCAGTTTTATGGTCCGCGCCCACCCAAGGTTGAATAATCCTCTAAAATCGACACATCAGATTTTTTCGAATGGAATTTAGCTATTGGGGCGGCTATTGAATTAGCCTCAGGATTCTTATCTCATAATTTTTTATTTCTTATAAGCATCACATAAAATTGTGATGCTTTGTTGTTTTTGGGGGTAGTTTTAGTCGAGTTGTCATTAGTTAACACCATAGCGTTAGGGTTGCGATGCATCCGATGGTGCTGAGAACGTTTAGCGGAGCACGCCCGTCCATTGTGGATGGCAAATATGACGAGATCCTCTGGGCTGTCACGCGTTAATTAATATGTATATGAACTTACTTTTGTAGCTAATTAATTAAATCGCTTACCGTCCATCCATATTTTTGATAGAATATGGGAAAGCTTAGCTATTCTGAAGGGAATTATTATGAAACGCATCCTAATCGCATCGCTGCATCACGAGTCTGATTCTTTTAATCCGATTATGACGAGTTATGAAGATTTTAATATTTATTACGGTTCAGATATTGATACGAATGTGGATCGTTCGAGCAGTCTTGCGGGAATGATGGATGTCCTGCGTGACCAGCACTATGAGCTGATTCCGACAGTTTCGGCACGGGCAGTTCCTAATGGTGAAATTGACCCGAATTTATATGAAGAACTGAAAAAAGAGATCTTACACCAGGCACGCGCGGTGGCTGAAACAATTGACGGCATCGCCTTGGCCTTGCACGGATCAATGCGCGTTAAGGGGCTCGGTGAGGCCGAGGGCGATTTATTGGCAGCCCTGCGTGAGATTTTTCCGATGATTCCCATCGTCTCCTCTTTAGATATGCACGCGACGATGACGAAGCGCATGCACACCCATTGTGATGCTTATGTCGGTTATAAATGTGCGCCCCATACGGATACCTATGAAACAGGACAGCACGCAGCACGGATTTTGATTGACATCTTGGAACACGGAGCAATTCCTCAAGCGGCTTGGGTTTACATCCCTTTTATTGTGGCGGGAGAGCAATCTGAAACGAATACCGAACCGATGTTAACACTGATTAAGGCACTACACGAATGTGAAGCGCAAAGTGGTATTATGGCCGCCTCGTTCTTGATGGGTTATCCTTGGTCGGATAATCCAGACAGTGGTGTTGCCGCCTATGTAATCACCGATGGTAATCAGGAACTGGCGAATGCTGAGGCCATACGGTTGGCTGATCTACTTTGGTCAAAACGCCATGCATTTAAATTCCACACGGAGACCTATCATGCAGAGAGAGCATTGGATGTTGCTTTCGATTACGTTGATAGGGGTGAAACACCACTCTATCTCTCAGACTCAGGAGATAACCCAACAGGTGGATCATCAGGGGATTGTACCAATTTTCTGAAGTTGCTGTTAGACGATCCACGCTGTAAAAAACTGCCTCATCATGTTTTATATGGGGGCATTTACGATCCTGCTGCCGTTGCCTGTTGCAAACACCATATTGGTGAAGTCATTGAGCTGACCTTTGGAGCGGCCTTCGACCGTGTGACCTCGCAGCCACTAACGGTCAAGGGTGAGGTGTTGGCTTATATTGAAAACTATGGATCCTATAATTCTGCATTGGTGTTGTTTCGCATGGTCGGCGTTGATTTAGTGCTTACGGAGAAGCATATTGGCTATTTGGCACCCGATCTATTTGAGGGTTTGGGCGTGAATCCGCGTGATGTGGAGATCGTTGTATGTAAACTGGGCTATTTAACAGCGCCTCAGCGTGAAGTCGCAAAGAAATCGATTATGGTCTTAACAGACGGTAGCACGAATGAGGACTTGAGTACTTTAACCTACAGATATGTGAAACGCCCGCTCTTTCCACTCGACAAAGAATTCGCTTATCAGGCTCAGGATTACTTACAATCAACTTCAAAAGAATCGGGCAAGTGATGGACTTGGGACAGACTATTCAGCTATAAAATGCTATAATAATGCACAAATATCTACTAACAATGCGGTCATGTTTCAATACAGGGTAGTGATTCGGGTAAGGGGGAGAGATGATGCCAAAATCTATCAGCATATTTAATGATGTGATCGGACCCGTCATGCGGGGACCATCAAGTTCACATATTGCGGCCGCCTTGCGCATAGGTCGTTTGGTCAGAGATCTTTTAGCGGCACCACCCAAAAATGTTTTAGTGGAATTCGCTGCCAATCGTCCCCTAGCGCTTTCCTATCATGGCCATTGCTCTGACTTAGGATTTGCCGCTGGTTTATTGGGTTACGATGAAGCCCACGAAGGAGTGAGATCCGCACTAGACGATGTGGCCCAGTCTGGCATATCGCTGCACTTTATGGTGGTCGATTACCCAGCCCAGCACGACAATGAATACCGCATTACGGCAGATGGTTTAGAACTTACTGCCGTATCCACTGGTGGGGGAATGATGGAAATTACCCGTATGGGGGACGTGCCGATTAGCATTCTAGGAGACAATTATGAAGTGCTGATCTTAGGTGATACCACCCAAGAAAACCCTGCAGTGATTATGCAAGAGTTGGGTTTGACTGATCTTTATAATAGAATTACCATACATGAAATGAACGATAAGTGGGTAATCAATATCAAGTCGCTTAATAAACTGCCAGCAGCCGTTTTTAGTGTCGTGCAAGCGAATCATGCATCGCTTAGAATCCTGTGTGCAAGCCCGATTCTACCGACAAGAGCAATAAATGGAGGACAACCTTTGTTTGAGAATATGATTGGTGGCGTTCGCTTAGCTTCTCGAAGCGAGGAGACGCTCAGCGAACTGGGCATTCGCTACGAAAGTCTGCGGGCAGGTCTCAAACGCTCTGCAATAGAAGATCATATGAACACACTTTATCATGTGATGGCTGCCTCTTTAGCGAAGGGTTTATCAGGAACAAACTATCAAGATCGTATTTTGCCCCAACAGGTAAATCTCATTAGAGATAATCAGTCAAAATTGGTTCCGAGTCCGATCGTCAATGATATCATTCGCAATATAACCGCCATTATGGAAGCTAAATCTGCAATGGAAACCTTTGTTGCTGCACCCACTGCTGGATCGTGTGGCACCCTTTTTGGCACGCTTTCATCCGTTTGCGAGGATCCAAGCGCTAGGATTAGGGGGCTCTTTGCCGCTGGCTATATTGGCGTTTTAATCGCCGATTATTGGACATTTTCAGCGGAGATGGGGGGCTGTCAAGTCGAATGTGGTGCGGCCTCAGCGATGGCAGCTGCAGCGATTGTGGAGATTTATGGGGGGACTGCCCAGCAATCCCTTAATGCGGCTTCGATGGCCTTACAGAATATGTTGGGCCTCATTTGTGACCCAGTAGCAGAAAGAGTCGAAGTTCCTTGCCTAGGCAAGAATATCATGGCTGGTATCAATGCGTTAAGTGTTGCAAATATGATTTTAGCAGGCTATGATAGTGTTATTCCCTTGGATGAAACAATCACAGCATTGAAGGAAGTCAGCGAAAATATGGATTTAAAATACCGCTGCACCTGTTTAGGTGGTTTGGCGCTCACACCAACGGCACAAAGACTATTTAATGATCTTAACAAAGGTGAGTAAACAATCTTAACAGAAATGGATGAGGAGGTAGGCAGATGAAGAAAATTAGCAAGAAAGCCTATGAACGCGAATTAGAGCGTCTACAAGGTGAATTGGCAAAGTTCCAAGAGTGGGTCAAGAGCAAGGGGTTGAAAGTTGTCGTCATCTTTGAAGGTCGCGATGCTGCTGGCAAGGGTGGTACCATTAAGCGCATTACTGAGAAAATTAATTCCCGTATCTGTCGCGTTGTCGCTCTTGGTATTCCGACTGAAAAAGAGAAATCTCAGTGGTACTTCCAGCGTTACGTGGTTAATTTGCCTGCTGCAGGAGAAATTGTTCTCTTTGATCGTTCTTGGTATAATCGGGCCGGTGTTGAAAAGGTTATGGGCTTTTGTACCGCAGAAGAGCATCAAGAATTTTTACGATCTTGTCCAGCATTTGAAGAAATGTTGATTCGTTCAGGGATTATCCTCGTGAAGTATTGGTTCTCCGTTACGCCAGAAGAGCAGTTTAGCCGCTTTGAAGAGCGGATTAATGACGAAACCAAGCGCTGGAAGCTCAGCGCAATGGATCTAGCGGCGCGTGATCATTGGATGGATTATACGAAAGCCAAAGATGAAATGTTTAAATATACCAATACGGCGATTAGCCCCTGGTATATTGTTGATGCCAACATTAAGAAGCATGCCCGCTTGAACTGCATTTCTCATTTGTTAACGATGGTTCCTTACCAAGGGCTTGATTATGAGGATGTGGAACTCCCTAATCTTCAAACGGACTCCGATTATCAGTTGCCAACGGGGATTAGGCCGAATCACATACCCGATATCGTCTCCAAACTCATGAAGAAAAAGCATGACTAAGCTCAAACTTCGATCAACTAAATACACGAAGCAGTTCATTTCTGGGCTGCTTTTTTTTACTATGATTCACCGCCCACTTAGGTGGGTATACAGAACGAACGCAGAAATTAGAGCCCCCTTCAATTGTGTTGACAATCTCTAATGTATCCACTAGTATGATATTGATGATAAATGATATTATAAAGTTAATTAACTTAGGGGACTAATATGGATATCGAACAAACACACAATAAAGAAATTAGGCGCATAACTTGGATTGGCGCAGTAATCAATATATTTCTATCTAGTGCAAAGATTATCGTAGGGAATATGGCTTTTAGTCAGTCGCTTATCGCGGACGGCGTCCATAGTCTATCAGACCTTTTATCCGATTTTGCTGTATTGATTGGGTCGCGTTACTGGGGAAATGCCCCGGATGAAGAGCATCCTTACGGCCATGGCCGCGTAGAAACACTGGTTAGTTTGGCAATTGCTATTGGCCTCTTAATTGTGGCAGTTGAAATGATCCGTGGTGCTCTAATTGCATTGAATACGCCCCAAGTCAATACGCCTGGTATGCTTGCCTTCGTTGTGGCTTTGATATCCATTCTGCTCAAAGAAATAATCTACCGTTGGACTTCAGCAGTTGGCAATCGCATCAATAGTCGAGCCTTGATTGCCAACGCCTGGCACCATCGCACTGACGCTTTCAGTTCAATACCTGTAGCCGTTGCGGTTATCGGTATTCGTATATTCCCCGAATTTGTGTATTTAGATCAGATAGCGACTATTCTGGTTAGCTTAATGCTGATCAAGGCCGCTTGGGATATCTCTAAACCCAACTTATTGGAGTTAATGGAAACCCAGAATCACGAGAATATTGAGCAGGCACTGCAAGAATTAGCATCTCAGTATCCTGAGATTATTGAAATCCATAAGGTGAGAATTCGCAGGGTAGGCAATTCGCATTTTGTTGAAATGCATGTCCTTGTAGAGGGCGATACGACAGTTCGCGTAGCACATCGCCTGACTGAAGATATTGAGCAGAATTTAAAAACCAATAATCATGAAATTATGGATTTTTGTATCCATATTGAACCGAATGACCCTGAGCAACACCTGCAAGAGTAGCTTGCATTGTAGTAGCAATGAGTGTTTAGTTCACAGTGATAAATGGTTATGAATTAGATTTCCAAAATTGAATCCCTTATTTTAGATTGAAATAATAGTTAATTTAAAAATATATTTAGTAA
>CAZVAO010000020.1:0-8970 GCA_964625175.1 uncultured Clostridiaceae bacterium | reverse complement strand
CGAAAAGATGCAGAATTAATCTGTCAGGGGATATTCACACCCCTCTTGCAGTATAATGATGCTTTTGCGCTGGAGTGTTATACGTTGTTGACGTCGCGCTGCTATGTGCCAAAAGCAGTGGTGCAGTATCAAAGGCTTGCCTTTATTGCCAATGGGAACAACACGCGTATCACCTTTGATCGACAGATCCGAGCCACAGAAAGCAATTTTGATATTTTTGATGATCAGCTAATGCTTTACCCTGTAATGGATGACTTTAATGTGATCCTCGAAGTGAAATACGACGGATTCCTCTACAGTTATATCAAAGATCAATTAAGACAATTGGATAAGAGTTCTATAGCAAGCAGTAAATATTGTTTAGCGCGCGCAGCAACGTTGAGCTAGTTTTAAGAAAGGATTATTATGAGAGAATTAATCTTACAAATGTTAGAGAACAGCAGTGGTTCGATGCCGATCGATCAAGTCATACAGAACATTGCTGTCGCAGCTTTAGTTGGGGTCGTGATTTTTGTTTCCTATTGGGTCAGTCATGCTGGTACGATTTATAGCAAAAAATTTAATGTATCCCTCATCACCTTAACGGTTTTAACGGCTACCGTCATGGCAACGATTAGTAATAATATTACCCTTTCATTAGGTATGGTCGGAGCCCTATCGATTGTACGTTATCGTACCGCCATTAAAGACCCTCGCGACACAGCCTATATTTTTTGGGCCATTATCTCGGGTATTTGCACTGGGGTTGGCGACTATGTCGTATGTGGCGTTGGTTCGGCGGTTGTATTCGTCATTTTACTAATATTGGGTAGAATCAAGAATGACAACAGAGTGCTTCTCGTCATTCGCGGGGCTTTTGCCCATGAGCGCGATATTGAAGTGGCAATCTTCGAGGTCTTTCAAAATTATGCCAGCCTTAAGGTAAAAAACTCAACAGCAGAGTCCGTTGAGTATATTTATGAAGTACCGCGCAGTCGCTATGAACAGGTGCAAAAATCTGATCTTGGGCTATTTGACTTAATTTATAATATTGGTGACATCGACTATTTTAACGTGGTCTCCCAAAACGACGATATTTCGTAAAGGAGTGAGCTCCTGTGAAATACAAACTACTCAGTGGGTTTATTATCATCCTTCTGCTTGCAACGGTATTCAGTTTGTCTGCAGCTAGGGCGTTTGATCAACCCTTATATCCGCGTACCCATCAGCATTTGGTCTATGTGGAAAAGCTTAAACCCGAATTAACCAACGGGTTTTCTTCCCATTTGCCGATTATTAGCATTGATATGAAAGATGAACAGCCCCAAGTGATTAGAGTAGTTTATGAAAACGGTGTTCGTGATTACGTGTCTCCGGATGTTCCAGGGACTGTTACAGTATTTGATAATCCAGCTGTATATAATAGCTTGGATGACAATCCCGTTTTACAGATTGCCTCTAATATCAATTACCGTGGGAACTCTTCAATGTTGCATGATAAAAAGAATTTTAAGCTAAGTTTTGTCAATGAAGATGGCAGTGAGAATAAAGAATATGGACTTTTAGGCATGGAACCTCATGATGAATGGGCTTTGCATGGGCCGTTTCTCGATCGTTCGCTGATTCGCAATTATTTCTGTATGAATATTGCTGGACAGGTTCTACCTTATACGCCTGATGTCCGCTTTTGCGAACTTTTTGTTAATGGGGAATACCGTGGCCTATACCTTGCGATGGAAACAATCGCTAAAGCCGAAGGACGTGTTGATCTAACGACCTACCGTCAAGGCGATGCGAATACCAGCTTTTTAGTTAAATTGGACTGGTATAGTGATAATAGCAAGAATATTAATCCTTTCATCCAATATACTAAAATGATTAGCAGTAAAACGGGCCACCAGATTCTGTATCCCAGCACTTTGTTAACACCAGATCTTGAACGCGCGATAGAACAGACAATGAGTGATGACGAAAAAGCCCTCTATTCATTTGATTTTAAGGATAAAAAATTCGGCTACCCATCTTTTTATAATACCCAATCTTTTATCGATTATGCCATCATAAATGAATTCTTTCAGAATTATGATGCAGCTACTTTATCGGCCTATTTTTACCAAGATTTGGGCGGTAAGTTTTCTATCGGTCCAGTATGGGACTTTAACTCTGCTTTTGATAATTTCAGGCAACCGACAGAGGACTTTAAGGTAGTATTTGATGATCGCTATGAGATGCTAATGAAGGATGAGGTCTTTGTCGATCGACTGATTGGCCGCTACCAGCAATTGCGGAAAACAGTGCTAAATGAAGATTATTTGATGAAATATATCGATGATACAGTTGGTTTTCTAGGTTCAGCTGTTGATCGCAATTTTGAGGTTTGGAACAACACCTTTGACTACGATAAAATGCCTTCTGAGATTAGGATTCAGTATGAGTATCGCAATCCTAAAAATTACACAGAAGCAGTTGAGATGATTAAAGACTATATTCGAAAACGAGGCAGTTTTTTAGATGCCCACATCGATGTCCTTAAGCAATATTGTCACGAGTCGGCAATTAAGAAATTCTTACACTGATTTAGGCCTATGGATACGACGCAATACTAGGGGAGGTAGTGCAATATGCAATCGGTTTCTTTTAGAAAATTCATTATATTTGGCATCATACTACTTTTCGTTGCATTGATTGGTTATTATTTGTATTACTCCACAAATCTCTATCTAGCTTTCAATGTACCGAAAGCCTCCACCTTTATGACAACGGACACCAATAACATTTATATGACTAAAGATGGGATCACCGAGCCTTTCGAGATTCGCGGTGTAAATATGGGTGCAGGCGTTCCTGGTCACTTTGCCACTGATCATGCCATCACTGAAGCCCAGTACCTCTCCTGGTTTAAAGCTATAAAAGCGATGGGTGCTAATACCGTACGGATCTATACCATCCATAACCCGGCTTTTTACAAGGCACTTCTGAAATTTAACACTGAAAATGATGACCCCCTTTACCTCATCCAAGGCGTGTGGCTTAATGATTACAATCATTTTTCTCACCGTGATGGTTTCGATCCTGCCATTCAGGGTCAATTGTTAAAAGATGTCTGTACAGCGGTGGATGTCATTTGGGGACGACGCAATATCAGCCTCGGATCCGCTTCGGGAACGGGTATTTACCGATCTAATGTCTCCCAGTGGGTGATTGGTTATATCCTGGGTGTTGAGTGGGAAGAATTTACGGTAATTTACACTGATCATAAATATGAAAGTACGATTGACCCCTACCAGGGGGACTACATGTATTCCACACAAGAAGCATCTCCCTTTGAGACGATGTTGGCTGAAGTGGGGGACCGTATCATTGAGTATGAAACAAACCGTTATGGTGTTCAACGCTTAGTGGCCTTTTCTAATTGGCCTACTACGGATCCATTTGATTATGATGCTGCAGTCAGCGCATTTTTCACCAAAGTAGCAAAAGTGGATGTAGAACATATCAAAACCACCGATCGCTATATTTCTGGAACCTTTGCATCCTATCATGTTTATCCGTATTACCCAGATTATTTAAGTTATGAGCCTGGTCTCGATAATCGACGTGACTTGGACGGGAATATTAATACCTATTATGCTTATCTGAAAACCTTAACTGACCACCATAATCAGCCGGTTGTCATTGCAGAATACGGTATCCCATCCTCGCGAGGAATGGCCCAGCGCGACCGCAATACTGGACGCAATCAGGGCTTTATGTCCGAACAAGAACAAGCAGATGCCTTAATCGAATGCTACCACGATATAATGAACACTGGTTGCAGTGGCAGTATTATGTTTGCCTGGCAAGATGAGTGGTTTAAACGAACTTGGAATACGATGGAAAATGTGAGTCTCTATGATACGGCTTATTGGAGCGATGCCCAAACAAATGAACAATTTTTCGGTATTTTGTCTTTCGACCCCGGCAAAGAAAAAAGCATTTGTTATGTTGATGGCGACTCTGCGGAATGGCAGGATATACAGCCTCTAACCAAATCTGAAGACACGTCCCTCTCGATGCTTTATGATGAAAAAGACATCTACTTTTTAGTTCAAAAACCAGGTATTAATAGTGAGGATCGAATTATTATACCCATTGATACGACTCAAAAAACGGGTTCATCCTATGCTTCGGGTGAAGATCTTCATTTTAATCGCGACACCGATTTCATCATTAAGATTCAGGGAGATCAGAGTCGGGTGACAGTTCAGGAACGCTACAATGTCATGCGTGCGACTTTGGGTCGTGAAGTATTGGGTATCGATCCCTATATCATTACACCCGAAAAGGATAGTTCAGTTTTTCAGCCAATTAATATGATTTTACAAATGACAACCGGATTGGCTAAACATGATGCAAATCAGTTAAACCCTGCTGAATTTGATATGTTTGATTATGGTCTCTATGAGGTTTATGAAACGGGTAAACTGATGGAAGGGAATGGCAATCCTGATGCAGAGGATTTCAATTCTTTAACCGACTTCGCTTATGGTGAAGATTGTGTGGAGATTCGTATTCCTTGGCAATTGTTAAATTTTTCAAACCCCAATGAAATGAAGATTCACGATGATTACTATGACCATTACGGTGTAGATACCATCAAAATTGATCAAATGTATGCTGGAATGGCGGTTAATCCAACCTCAGACAATACCATCGAATTAACGGCCTTTCCTCTAAAAGGGTGGGGTGATCAAGTGACCTATCATGAGCGTTTGAAGGCCGCTTATTATGCGTATCAATCTTTATGGGCAGCTAAAGGAGGCGATTCGAAATGAGTATCGATGTCATCCTCTTTGTGTGTATCTACATTTGCGGCATTATTATTGTTTTCGATCTCCTTTATTCCATTGGTGTTTGGAATAATCGCCGATTAAAACCGAGGTTTGAAGAGTTTGTAACTGCTAAACTGAATGAGCAAGTCAATCAGATTAATAAAAATGAACAGCAACACCGCAATTTACTCCATGCTTCTCTTGGAAATCGCTTGACTAATGAGAATTGGTTACTAGCCTTTGCAGAGGTTTATAATGAAGACTATCGAGCAAGCTTACCAGAGAAAACGCGTGGTAAATTGCAGATTTATATCGTTGAGATGCTAACCAATCTAGTCACACAATATCAGTCTCTTAAAGAGGACAAACAAGCCTTTCTTGCTTATATTATTTACGATACAGTGCCTACGATGAGCTCATGGCAAGGTAAGCCAGAAATACTGGATCACTTAGTGCGACAATTGGCAACTTATATGCATTCCAAATCGTTTTATGTGCGAATTAATGCATTTCGGGCACTTGTTAGAATCGGTTCCACAGAATATATTTTTTATGCATTAACAACAATTAATGACTACCTCCAGCTGCGGAATACGAAGTTTTTTAGTGATTATTTAACAGAAATGCGAGAGGACAATACCAACCTCCTCAATCTTCTTTTCGAAAATATGCATAACTTTTCGCCACAATTACAGATCTTGACCATCCATTATCTGCGCTTATTAGCGGATTCTGAGGCTCATCACAGACACAATCCAGATGTTTTTAAGATAATGTGTAATCCAAAAACGAATAAAGAAACGGTAATTGCCGCGATTATGTACTTTGGACGTCATTATTATGAGCCAGCTTCTAATGCTTTACAGGAGTTTTTGCAGACGTCCTTGGAGGACGTTGCAGGTTTCAACTTAGCAGCAGTTGCAGCACGGTCTTTACAGATGTATCCTTCAATTACTACAGAAAAATTGCTAATTAAACATCTTGGAAATTCTAATTGGCATGTGCGTCTAAATTGTGCGGATAGTCTTCTGGCACTTGGTTTTGATTACCGCGAAATTATGGATAATCACTCAGATCCCTATGCACGTCAAATGATTCTCCACAGGCATGAGGCAGCTATTTTAAGGGAAGGAGGTGGCTTGTAACCAATGGAACTTGTTAAAGATATATATCATGTGATTGAAATTTTCTTTTTAACATATTTGCTCGTTTATTCTGCATTTTTAATTGCTTCCGTTACTGTCGGCGCCGTATCACTATTTGATAAGAAACGTCGCAATCAAATGTTCAGCTATCTTGAACATGATTATTATGCGCCAATTAGTGTGATTGTACCTGCCTATAACGAAGAGGTGACGATTCTTGATTCTCTTTGTTCTTTACTCGCTCAAGAGTACAAGATTTACGAGATCATTGTCGTCGATGACGGATCCACAGATGGAACCGCGCAGAAAATCATTGACTATACCAAGATGATTAAGGTAGACCGCCCCATACATCGCAAAATTCCCTGTAAAATGGAACTTGAAATCTATGAGTCGCATTCATTTGATGTTCCAATTACGTTAATTCGCAAGGAAAATGGCGGGAAATCCGATGCCCTTAATCTTGGGATCAATGCCGCCCAATACCCATATGTGATTACGATTGACGCTGATTCGGTCTTGCAATATGATGCCCTTCGCAATATCTCTCGAACGGCAATGGAAAGTGACGATATCATTGCAGTTGGCGGCTTAGTGCGCATTATTAATGATGTCGTTATTGAAGATGGTCATGTCATTGATTATCGATTGCCGAAAAAACTTATCCTTTGTATGCAAGTCTTTGAATACGATCGTTCATTTCTAGCAACGCGTCTTCTTTTCGATAAATTTAATGGGAACCTGATTGTATCCGGTGCATTTGGATTGTTTAGAAAAGATTTTTTAATCAGGATGGGAGGCTATAATACCCATACCATCGGCGAGGATATGGAGTTAATTGTGCGCATGCATGCGTTTGCTAGAGCCAATGATATTCCCTATGAAATACGGTATGCTGCCGATGCAATCTGTTGGAGTCAAGCACCTGGCAATTTTCGTGATCTTGCTCGACAACGACGACGATGGCACACTGGTCTTTATGAAAGCATTCGTCAACACAAGCGTGTGCTTTTCAATCCCAGCTATGGATTATTAAGCTTAATATCTTTTAGTTACTATCTTATTTACGAACTCTTCTCGCCCTATATTGAATTATTTGGACTGACTAGTATCCTTATTGCAGTCTATATTAATTTGATTAATGTACCCTTCATGCTGATGCTAATGGGGATTTATGTCGTTTTTAATATGATTATCTCCCTTACTGCCTTTTTCTCACGAATCTATTCCATGAAGGTTAGATTACGAAAATGGGATATGGTCAAAGCGCTCTTTGTTTCCCTATTTGAGAATATCGGATTACGATTTCTATTGGTTTTTGTGCGGTTTACAGCGTTTATGCGGCCGAGAAATAGAAAAGGGGAGTGGGGGATTATCGAGCGAACTGAACATATTCATAAAGATATGATCCCAGAATGTTTTGTGGATGACCGTGTCATTGAGTAAGATGATTTAAATCATCTAGAAAGGAGCTGCTGCAAGTTTGTGGCAATGATACTATGAAATATGGTTTACTAATCCTATTGATTTTGACCCTGCTTGTGACAAGTTGTCAGCAGCAGCTGCCAGATATTACACTGGGTAATATTAGTAATTTAGAAGCAAGTCCTGTAGCAACAGGCATTGAACTTGCTTGGCAGCCGGCTTCGGAAGCGAATTGTTATTACATTTATCGGATAGCAAAAGATGATAATGGCTACTCATATTGGGGTGTGTCGGAGAACACATCGATCATTGATCGGACTATAAAGGATGGTGCCCTCTATACTTACCGAGTTTACCCAGCCTACAAAGATGAGAATTACTATCACCGTTCGGAATTTTATCTCGAAAGTAATGCTCAGCGGCTAGTGAGAAGGCCTGAACTTAGCAATCTGACCTATACGGTTGGTGGTGCCTTTTTGCAGTGGGAGGCAAGTAGCACCGTAGAATATTATAAGGTTGAACGCCTTAACGGACAGACTGGTAATACTAAGATGTTGGGTATTACGCCCTATAATCAATTTATTGATCGTACAGCTCAGCTAAATCGCCAGGATCATTATTTGGTCACCGCCATAGCGGCAGAGACAAGTGATCTTTACAAAAATGGCGTTTTGATTTCTCCAATCTACTATCAATATATGCCAGCAGTCATTGGTGGTAGCCGTAACGATCTCATCTATGGACCCGATGACAGGATTGTCCCGAATAGCAATTACACCATATCGATCACAGACACTGGGCTGGTTTATATTGAAGGCGATGTGCGGTACGAGCGTATAGACGGGAATCTTTTTGAGTCCGAACCGAGTGTTTGGATGACCAAATGAACAATAAATCTGCTAAACTGAATATGATATACTAAAACCAGACAACTATTTTCTAAGGGCCTCGAAAAGGGGAGATTGTATGAAAACCTTAATATTCAACGGTTCACCACGCACTAATGGTGACACCGTTTATCTCATTAATGAACTAACGCGTCGTCTCACAGGGGAAGTCAAGATCATTGATGCCTATTTTGCCAATATCAAGCCCTGCATGGCTTGTCGCTACTGTTGGCAAGAGCCCTCTTGTATCATCCAAGATAAAATGCAAGAAGTCTATGCCTATATCAAAGAATGCGACAACATAGTTATCGCTTCACCAATCTATTTTTCTGAGCTTACAGGGCCACTTTTGAGCGTTTTAAGTAGGTTACAAGTGTTCTATGCGGCCAAGTATATACGCGATGAAGCCCTCATTACAAAAAAGAAAAAAGGCGCGGTGATCCTGTGTGGTGGCGGGGGAGGATCGCCCAAACGAGCCCAAGCAACGGCAAAAATCATTCTATCTGAAATGAAAGCAACGGATTATTGGGGCGCTATCGTATCCCATAACACTGACACCGTTCCCAGCAAGGATGATTTAGAAGCCCTTCTCGCTGTGCAAGAGCTAGCTGATGAGTGGAATAAAATCCAGAATATATAAAGCAGCGGACAATCCGCTGCTTTTCTGCATATATTAACGATTTCTTCAATCAGAAAGAGTTCGTTATTTTACTTAGTAATGCT
>CAZVAO010000019.1:0-26078 GCA_964625175.1 uncultured Clostridiaceae bacterium | reverse complement strand
ACTTTCTGATTACGCCTGTGCATTTCAAAACAGGCTTTACTTGCTAAAAAAAGTTTATCTCAAACGAAACTTATCTTGCTAGAAAATCCGACGACGTGTCATCACCTATCTCTGTCCCCAGTGTTTCGTTTTCGCAACAACCAGAACCGTCCCTGGTGTTTCAACATACTCGATTCAAGCCAAATGAAGCACCCACCTACTAAAACTCTCACAATTTCAAATGTGAATAAACCTTCTAAACAGCTCTGACATCTGAATACGTGTGCTTCATGAAATCATAAATAAATATTCCAATACCAGCACTGCCGCGTTTACCTCCAATTTGGGGACATACCCTCAGCAATGAAATCGTCTGTATGTGTTGAGGAGGATGAACTGATACACTCAAATAATCGCTCGGCTGGCTTAAGGGTGTGTCCCCCTTAGACTATTATATAAAGCCAGAGCTACCTCGCATCACGGAAAAGTTAGAATTATCGCTTCCGTTGAGGAGCGACAATTCGCTTAGCACATCACCCTTAACTCACTAATTTCACTGACCTCTGACCAACTGACCAACTTATTAACCACAAAGAACACAAAGAGCAAGAAGCGGTATTGCTCAGAGCAATTTGGAGCTGTGGAGCAATCGAGAGTTCATAACAGGCCTCAGATTTTATAGCTACATGGCAAGCCACTTTACTATTCTCGAAAAGCTAAATGTAAAAAGAAAATCCCCGCTGGTAAAGTTTGTTTTGACTATGCACTCATCTACCAGCCTAAGTGGAAGATGAGGATTGCTGCTGTTTGAGCTAAAGCGAGTTCAGCAATCCCTGACACTTTCTGATTACGCCTGTGCATTTCAAAACAGGCTTTACTTGCTAAAAAAATTTCATTTGCCGATAGGCAAGTTTCATTAAAAAAGGAGCTGCAGCACTAAATTCTTAGTGCTGCAGCCCCTTTTTTATGGCGGGAGTATGTGGGAATTGAACCCACCCAGGACGCTCTTAACGCCCTAAGCTGGATTTGAAGTCCAGTAGGCACACCAGCACCTATCTACTCCCCCGTAGGAATTTGATTATAACAAGCTTGCGCCATAAAGTCAAAAAGCTTTTTAGTGCAGAACTAGCGGATTGCTTTGCGGCCTTTTCGACGAAGATCTTCATATTCCACCTTCGTGTTGCCATGTAGCTCTAATTTCTTATCCTGCCGTTGGGTTGCAATGATTGACTCTGTCTCTTGTGGAATAAACAAATTCCCACAAGTACATTCATAATGGGGGACATTCAGAATACTCAATTGCCCTCCCTTGGCGGGAACCTCAATCGTTATTTTACTGACTTGCACGATTGTTCCACATGTTGGGCAAGGTACATATTTAGGATGCTCTAGATATTTTGCCATATTACTCACCTCTATCTTGTGTATTATAGCTGAAATCCATGTAAAAACAAAGTATATAATTGCAAGGAGACCTTTCTAAGTGCTTTAACGTTTTAATTGACCTACTTCCAATCGAAAACCATATAGCCCACTTCTACCAATTCTCCCTTGTCGCCAATTGGCAATGTGCGCATATAAGTTGTTATACCCTTTCCCTCTGTAAATGTACGCACTTCATAGTTTGCCCCCTGACGGTATTCCATCGTCAATTCAATTTGATCATGAACTAAATTTATGCCAATCAGTGTACACTTAAGGGTTTGAGGGTCACCCCCTTCTTCAGCATAGACAATCTGCGTCCAGCTTTCACCGACAGTGAATGGCTCCTGCAAAAGAATGATCTCTCGATAGTCATCATCCATCATCCTCTTACCGCCACGCAGTTGTTTGAGTTGCCCATTTTGAATCACATAGTCTAAATCAATACGATACTCGTCTGGATTTCCTTCCCCTGATACATCATCAACCTCACCTAGGATATGATAAACCACCACACCTGTTTCCTCATCACGATCAATCTCGTCAAGTTTCATATGATGTCCATACTCGGCGAAGCCAGCATACCACCAGGTATAACCCACTTCATCAGGTAATAATTCGGTCAAATTAATAATACCTTCAGGTTCCGTCGGTTCTGGTTCTCCAGGAGCACTCACAGGCTGACATCCTGTTGCAATCAAAATAATCGCCACACATAAAATAATCTTAAGGCTTCTCATAAGATCCCCTTTCGTATTTTTCAGTTATTTCTCCAAACTCTTCACTGATAGCAAGAAAACTCCAATTTACAACAAACTATTCATAAAAAAAAGAAGCGACCTAGAGGTCGCCGGCTATTCTTCCTCTGATAAAGAGAAGGAGTAATGAAAATAAACGATTAGTATAATTGCAGGTGTATAATGCTTACCAGAAGAGTTTCGCCTAATAACCTAATAATTCGTCAAGAAAACTCTTTCTCCTGCTAAACTATAAAAAATATTTATTTTTTTTCAAATTATTTTTAATTCACTTTGCTTTCCTCTAACTCAACAGTTCTGCCATCATCTTCTGAGCTCTTTGTCGCAGTAACTCTGCCTGATTGAGATGCGGTTCGTTCAATACGAGTATCAGCAATTGGTTTAGTATCACTCCGATGTCCGGGCCAACTAACCCCATATCCTTGAGATCATGCCCGCTCAGTGCCAAATCTGCAGTAGATAGCGGTTCACCACTATCCAATATTTCTTGGCAGAGATTTTCGAGCTGGTATATTCTTTGAAGCCGATAGGGTGGACGTTTACCAAATTCATCGGCAACCATTAGACAACATATATCAGAAACATTCTCTGATCCAACTTGCTGCAACCATTTCTTAGCTTTGACACGCTTGATGCGATCATACTTAAGCATATGCATACTAATAAGCATCTTAACGCGTTTAATCATTTGCTTTGGTAAGCGCCATTGTTCCATAATCTGCTCGGCCATCATCGCTGACAACTTTTCATGATCGTAGAAATGGCCCCTGTTGTTTGCATCTAGCGTAAACGTACGAGGTTTAGCAATATCATGGAATAAGGCAGCTAAACGTAATTCTGCTGTATTTTTAACATTATCGACAACCGCTAATGTATGCTCCCAAACTGTCAAGTGATGATATCTGCTGTGTTGATCGAACCCCACTAGCGTAGCCAGTTCTGGGCAAATAATAGGTAGTAAACCACTTGCCGCCAACATCTGCAATCCAACAGCGGGTCGTCGCGCTGTCATAATCTGCATCAGCTCACTGGTAATGCGCTCTCTGCTCACTTTGGCTAAGTTCTGAGCCTGATTAATGAGGGCAGACCAGGTCTCTGGAGCAATTTTCCCATCAAGAACTGTAGCAAAGCGTATAGCTCTCAACAAACGAAGTGCGTCTTCCTGAAACCGCATTTCGGGGTCTCCCACACATCTAATTAGATGTTTCTTTAAATCCGCCTGACCTTGAAATGGATCAATTAAGCCATCTTTGGGACTATAAGCCATCGCATTAATTGTAAAATCTCGCCTTGCTAGGTCAGCCCTGATATCATCCGTGAAGAATACTTCTTTAGGGCGGCGACCATCATCATACTCCCCATCATAGCGCAAGGTCGTCACTTCAACAACCTTGTCACCGATCACGACAGTCATCGTACCATGCTCGATTCCGGTAGGAATACTGTGCGAAAAAACTTCAGAAATATCCGTTGGAAAGGCGGTCGTTGCTATATCATAATCATTGGGCTCAATACCGCGCCATGCATCACGAACAGCACCACCAACAATCCAACCTTGGTAGCCATGCGCTTGAAGTTGCATCAATATTTCATTTACATATTGCGGATAGTTCAATTGTCTCCCACCGATCCCTACTATTATCCTTAGTCTGTTCCTCAACCCAATCAACTATGCCCAGAAATCGCCACTCTACGGCACTAGCTAAAGGAAAATCGTCTAAACAACAACTTCCACTGCTCTTATTGCGAATGGTTTAAGATGTACTTATGAATTGCTTTCGCTACGCCACAGGAATTATTATCTGATGTCACCCAGTCTGCCTGTTGTCTGACAATGGCTGGCGCATTGGCCATCGCTATCCCCACCCCAGCCCAATTAATCATATCTAGGTCATTCACACCGTCGCCAATCGCCATAACTGCGCTGCGGGAAACACCTAACTGCTCAGCTAAAAATGCCAACGCCTGCGATTTGGTAGCTTGTAGATGCCCTATTTCCAATAAATGCGGCAGTGAGCGTGTAATATCCCACTTACCATCAAATTTGCTGGTTAACGTTTGCTGTAAATCATCAAGTTTCCCCAAATCATTATCCACAAAAACCACCTTGGTTGGGTCGATTGTCAAGTCATCTATTTGCTGAGGATCAATCTGCACCTTGATCTGATTCACGCGCTGATATCGTTCAACCAAATCATTATTCTCACGCACATAAAGATGATCACCATCATAGACATTAATATGAATTGAAGCATTGCGCGCCATCTCGATCGCTTGGCGCGCCACCAGATTACTGAGACGCAGATGGATGATTTCTTCTTCTGTCATCAAGGTCTTGATGAGGCTCCCTTGAAAAGTGATAATCGGCACATCAATCTCTAGCGCACACGCATACTGGTGGGCAGCTGAGAACATTCGGCCTGTCGCAATGGTAATCACAACCCCCGCTGCTCGAGCTGCTCGAATGGCCAATAGGTCGCATTCATTGATCTCACGTTGTTCATTAAGTAGCGTGTGATCTAAATCTAAGGCTAATAGTTTAATACTCATTCTTTGTCCTTTACTACTTTAGACTTTCTTCACCAAAACATTATTAATTACCATTGAAACTATACTAATTAAAATAGAGACCCATATTGCATTCCAGAACCCACTTAGACTCATCCCACGCACAATTGCATCTGTTAACTGCAGCATGGTTGCATTAATCACTAACGTAAACAATCCAAGTGTTATGATGTTCAGAGGTAAAGAGAGTAATAACAGCAATGGTCGAATAATTGAATTAACCAGTCCAAAGACAAAACCTGCGATCAGCGCTACGCCGATATCGCTGACAATAAATCCACTTGACAGATAGCGCGCTACTAAAAATATCGCAATTGAGTTAATTATAACTCTTGTCCAAAATCCTTTTTTCATATTTTCACCCCTTCTCTATATCATATCAAATCTAGCATTAAAGCAACAGCTAAATTAACAAAAGGTGGAGGCTGTTTCGAATGAAACAACCTCCTTTTACCAATCTGGGTTCGCCATAAAACAGAACCTACCAATTTTCTTCAGCTGCACTTACTATTCAATATATATTTCGACATTTGCGCCTGATGCTGATTGCACATCGACAATTTTACCACTGATCCCACTATCTATGAGATTAAGGATTTGTGCAATATCAACATTCTCTAAATCTGGATATCGATCTTTAGGGATAAACTGAATCCCGACCTCTGCCAATACTTTGATTAACGCAATTGGCAAATTGACATTCACTTTGGTATCTTCGTCCGGGTCTAGAACTCGAATACGGAGCATTTTACCACCCGTCTGAGAACGTGGTGGTGCACTCGTTGGGGGCACATTGCTTCCCAAGGCCTCAATTAACTGCAATCCTTCTTCAGAAGTTATTTGACCATTTTCGATCATTTTTAAGATCTGTAAACTTTCCTGATTTTGATCCATCATTACGCCTCCTTAATAAAACTTGATTTTTAGAGAAAACCCTTGCGCACTTATGTCGACAAGTTCGAATCTTCCAGCTTTGCGAATTTGATGCCACATCTGCCGCACACTTGCTACACCCATTGCTGATAATGTCGCCATATCCACTCCTCGAATGCGTAAGGATTCGACAGGTGCCTTCTTAAGCCCCCAGCGCAACACGATACGCCAAAACCACCAGCCCTCTAATAAATCATCAACAATGAATAAAGGCATCGGTACGACGAAGTGGCGAGCTTTATCCTTGATGTTAATATCAACTATTAGGATTTGATTGGGCAAACGCAGCATAATACTAGCCTAAACGTTTTAAGAGCTTCGTCGCTTCATCAGCAGTAATTATTCCCTCACTCAACTGCGTTAAGATCTGTTGGCGGGCGGTGCTAATTTCTGCCTTGCTCGGCTCATCCTCGACTTGATAACCTAAAGCGATGATTGCCTTGTCTAAACGGCTACGTACCGTGGGATAAGAAATCCCCAACTCACGCTCGACTTCTTTGATATTTCCACGGCATTTAATAAAAACTTCAACAAATTCCTTCATCTCTTCATTGAGCTGACAGAATTTGCATAATTTAAACTGTCCATGAATTTCTGTACCACAATAATCACATTTAAGCTGAGTGATATGCAATCCCTCATTACAAACTGGACATTTCCCTGATACTTCGTACATTATTGCTAACCTCCCTTGGGTAATCTTGAAATATTTCACTAAGCACATTAATTATATTAACAATTATTACATTTGTCAATACTTATATTAATTATTTAATTAATTATATTAATATTTAGCGAATTATTGAACCCCGCATCTCACTTGATCATTATAAAAAAGACCAATCCGTAAATAGGATTAGTCTCGGGCAGTCATTAAGAGAGCAACATTCACCAGTTAATTACCGTTGACACGCAAATCATCTCCAACACAATCGAGGATTAGTGTTTGTTTGTTAATTCGCGAAAAAATGCGTGGGTGATACATCTCAGCAATTTCCTCAATCGGATAATTGCTAGAAATGACAATCGGCTTCATTTCGTTCATCCCTCGATAATTCAGCAACGAGAAAAGTATTTCCTGTGAAAAGTCTGTGATGTTCTCAGACCCCAAGTCATCAAGGATTAACACATCAACCTCTCGAGCTGCTGCCAGCAACTCCTGTGTGCGCTTGTCTCGATCATTGAAGGTGTCCTTAATACTATAAAGAAAATCAACAAAAGGTAAATAGAGCACCGGCACATTATTTTTTAATAATTCGTTCGCAATAGCCGAACACAGAAACGTTTTCCCGACCCCTGGATCGCCCTGGAGATACAGCCCACGGCCGCTAATGGCTTGTTGACTGCGATGCTGGCGCACCATATCCCGTGCGAATCTTCGAGCAATATCTTTATTATGAGACATGATTGTACGGTAGGAGTAGTTATTCTTATAAGCGATATCGCTATAAACATCGATTTTAAAACGCCTAAAAGTCTGTTTCTCCATGCCTGGGACCAAACAGGCGGTCATAAATAGGCGCTCTAAGCGCTGTTGTTGCTGAGCAGCGATTAAACACGCACACTCCTTTTGGCGAGTAATTTCATAACCATATTGGTGACTTGCTATTTCATCAACAACCTGTACCCACCCACTATCTTGACATAGCTCACATTCGAACTGTGGATTAAAGTCTTTTGACCTCAATCCAACCTGCTTAATCAACTGTTGACGCCGTCGCTCAACATCACGCAGTTGGCGTCGCCATGCTAAATCCTCTGGAGCCTCTCCGACCCTCTGGAGTAAAGTTGCTCTTTCCGCGTCAAGTGCTGCGAGATCTGGGTGTTTTGCATAGATCACTTGTACCCGTTGCAGGGCCTCATCGTATTTTCGATTATGTTTCTCAATACCGGGCATCATCATAAGGCGCAGCCCCCCTTTTTTTGTTAACGATTAGGATGTCACTATTTTGGTTTCTCTTCTTTATTCTCTGATTTTTCTAAGGTATCGTAAATACTGTAGTAATAAGGCGTACCCGTGCTTTTGGCATTATTGCTTTTAGGAACTGTTTTTTTGGTATTTCTGCCTTTCTTACTCTGGGTAGTGCGTTTCTTACGCTCTTGGAACTTGGTATCTTCAACTTTTACCTGCTCTAAAGTACGCACATTTTGCTCGCCCCAATTGAACAATATCTTTTGCGTATAGGGAAGATTTGGTGCTCCATTAAGAACGGCTCGAGACATGGCTTCCTTAATCAATTCTTCAGGATAATCCTCCGCCAAGGAACGCAGTGTTCGACATTCAGCAGAGGTAAGTGGTCGGCCAAATTCCCTTTCACCAAAACTCACCACACTATCCTGCCCATAGGCGACATCCATCTCATCAAGCCGACGTGGGATCCCTACATCGCGCATTTCAGGATCTGGTCGTTGCAGTGATTGCAGATAGCGCTCTAACTGGCCCCTGCTCTTTGGGTCATTTACCTTAAGAATATCGTTATTTGCACCGCCAAATGTAAACAGTTCATATTCCAGCAATTTAGCAATAGCAGCTTGAACGTCATCAAAATGAAGCTGTAAATCCGTAGCGGTATACTCAAAGTCAATCTTACTGCGTTGATTCGTTAGCCGATAGATATAGAGGTAGACAAGCACGCCCGTACCACCAACATAGGGCAAATACACATCCCAAATGTCATTAGGAATACAAGTTACCTCATCACGTTGAACGCCATATCTAATTTTATAGCCATCTGCCATTATTCTTCTCTCCCATCAGGTGCTTTGTGATAAAACTGATAAACAGAATCAGCTGATTTAATCGTCATACCTTTTACAGTCTGTAATTCGGCAAGTTCTGCCTTGGCAATCCCTTTAATGCTACCAAAATGCTCTAATAAATGACGTTGGCGGGCGGGTCCAATTCCTGCAATCTGCAGTAATTTGCTATTGCGTTGATGCTTAGTTCGCAAGTTTCGATGGTACTCAATCGCAAATCGATGCGCTTCATCGCGAATCCTCTGAATCAAAAATAAACTCCGAGATTTTCTAGGTAAGATAATCGGCTGATTACTTCCAGGATGATAGATTAGCTCTTCGCGCTTAGCTAAACTTACTATGGTTGTTTTGGTTGCCGCCAGTTTCTGAGCAACCGTCATAACCGCGCTAAGTTGTCCTTTCCCACCATCTATGATAATCAAATCAGGGGCTTCACTAAAGGATATATCCTTCGAAGTTAATTTCTTCAAACGCCGGTCTAAAACCTCTTTCAAACTGGCAAAATCATCGGGTCCTGTGACAGTTTTTATTTTAAATCTACGATAAAGATGGTTTTGGGCTTTGCCATTTTTAAAAACAACCATTGAGCCAACACTGTGTTCCCCTTGAATATTCGATATATCGTAACACTCAATCCGGTGTGGTGGTGTAGGCAATTTCAAGAAGTGTGCAAGCTCCGCTAAGGTTTCTTGTCTGGTGTTATCTGAACCCTTGCGCCGCTTCCATTTTTCTTCAACCGCCAGCATGGCATTCTTTCTTGCCATCAGTGCCAATTGTTTCTTATCGCCTCTTTGGGGACTATGAATAACCACCTTACTACCACATTTACCCGAAAGCCACTCCACCAGTAGTTCCTCGTCCTCAACGCTTCCATCAACAATTATTTCCCGAGGAATATAACTATCCCCAGCATAATACTGCTTGATAAATGCAGTGAAAATGGCCTCTGAGCTTTGCTCTATACTATTGGCAATAAAGTTATTATCGCGGCCAATGACATGGCCTTCACGCATGAACATGACGATGACACAAATATCTTCAATTCCCCTCGATAAGGAAATAATATCATAATCTTCACCCTTACCGGAAACAATTTTTTGTTTTTCCAACACCCCAGTCAGATTTTTAATCTCGTCTCTCAAACGCGCGGCTTTCTCAAACTGTAATTCCGCAGCCGCCTGATACATCTCTATCTCTATATCATGAACAATCTGTTTTTCTTGACCTGAAAGATAACTTAAGGCCTTGTTGAACTGCTGCCGATATTCTTCAACACTGACGGCTTCGATACAGGCGCCCAAACAGACATTAATATGATAGCTTAAACAGGCACGTTGCTGCTTTCTGTGATTGATTACCTTATGACAAGTGCGCAGCTTAAATACTCGGCTTAGCACATTCACTAAATTGCGTACTGCCCATGAATTTGGGAAGGGCCCAAAGTAGGTTGCCCCATCCTTAGCAATTCGATGTGCCGCGATTAAGCGGGGATAATCCTCTTTAACTGTGGCCTTAATATAAAGGAAGTGTTTATTATCGGGTATGAGAATATTATACTTTGGGCGATGCCGCTGGATTAAAATACTCTCCAATACCAAAGCCTCGACTTCTGTATCCGTTACAATATACTCGAGATCCACAATATTTGAAACTAAGTCTTGCGTTTTAGCATCGTGACTATGAAATGAATGAAAATAGGAACGTACCCGATTCGCCAGGTTAACCGCCTTGCCTACATAAATAATGCGGTCCTTATTATCGCGCATTAAATAGACGCCAGGAAGCGCTGGCAATAATTTTAACTTTTCATCAATAAGCTCACTCATAACCATCACTTCCTCAAGTCTATGTTCAAAATTTACTTGCTAGTCCTCACATTTGTCAAGCACGTGACGTAAGAATTGCCCTGTGTAAGAGTGTGCTAACTTACTGACCTCTTCAGGCGTTCCGGTGGCAATTACCCGACCACCCTTGTCGCCACCCTCGGGGCCTAAATCAATGATGTAATCCGCACATTTGATTACCTCAAGGTTATGTTCAATCACGAGAACGGTGTTCCCACCATCGGTTAAGCGCTGCAATACCTGCATCAGCTTAGCTATATCATCCATATGTAGCCCAGTTGTTGGCTCATCTAGAATGTAAATCGTCTTTCCCGTAGCTCGTTTGCTAAGCTCAGTCGCTAATTTAATGCGCTGAGCCTCACCCCCCGATAATTGGGTAGCTGGTTGACCAAGGTGGATATAACCAAGCCCAACGTCATATAAGGTCTGAAGCTTCTTCGCTATTCGCGGAACATTAGCAAAGAACTCCAGTGCTTCCTCTACCGTCATTTCTAAAACATCGGCAATGGATTTATCCCGATAGAGCACCTGCAGGGCTTCGCGATTATAGCGTCGTCCATTACATACTTCACAAGGCACGAAAACATCGGGGAGAAAATGCATCTCAATCTTAATGATCCCATCACCTTTGCAGGCCTCGCAGCGCCCGCCCTTAAGATTAAAGCTAAATCGCCCCTTTTTATAGCCGCGCATTTTAGCCATGGTGGTTTCTGCGTATAATTCGCGAATGATATCAAAGGTTTTTGTGTAAGTCGCTGGGTTGCTACGCGGGGTTCTGCCAATTGGCGATTGATCGATCTCTATGACTTTATCAAGATATTCTAAACCCTCAATACTCACGTGGTCTCCTGGATGGTTTTTGCTGCGGTGTAAATGCCGCGCTAATGCTTTATATAAAATCTCATTAACAAATGAGGATTTACCCGATCCTGAAACACCGGTTACACAAGTGAACACGCCAAGCGGGATACTGATATCAACGCCTTTCAAATTATTCTCACTTGCGCCCACTACGGTGAGCCAATTACCGTTCGGTTGACGACGCTGTTTGGGGATTGAAATCTCTTTTTTGCCCGATAAGTATTGTCCGGTTATGGATTCTGGCACGCTAATAATATCCTCTACTGTACCCGTGGCGACTACTTCTCCACCATGTACGCCCGCATAAGGGCCTATATCAATGATGTAATCGGCCTGCTCAATCGTCTCTTCATCATGCTCAACGACGATTAGGGTATTACCAATGTCACGTAATCCTTTAAGGGTCGTAATCAATCGTTTGTTATCTCTTTGATGTAAACCAATACTCGGTTCATCAAGAATATAAACAACTCCTGTTAAACCAGAACCAATTTGAGTCGCTAACCGAATCCGTTGTGCTTCACCGCCCGATAAAGTTCCGGCCGTTCGACTGAGTGTTAAATAATCAAGGCCAACATTGATTAAGAAATTGAAACGTGCTTTTATTTCTTTGATCACCTGACGTGCAATATACATCTGCATACTCGTTAATTCGAGTTGGTCAAAAAATTCAACAGCTCGTTCAATTGACATGGCTGTCACGTCTGAAATATGGAGTCCGCCGATCAACACGGCTAAACTCTCAGGTTTTAAACGCGCGCCATGACAATGTTGGCAGGGCGTCATGCTCATATATTGTTCAAGCTTGTCACGCACTTCGGGATTATCTTGATAGCGTTGTTCCAAGTAGTCGATGACCCCTTTATAGTAGGTTTCATAATTGCGAATTCCACCATGCATGAACTTATACTTCATCTGCATCTTCTTTGTTGCATCCCCATAGAGGATTAGATGACGCTCAGCATCCGTTAAATCTTGCCATGGGCAATCCAAGTCGATCTCAAAAACTTCGCTTACACCCTCCATGAGCTGGGAATAATAGTTGCTATTCTTTACATCCCAAGGCGATATTGCGCCGTCTCGAATCGATAATTTCTCATCAACAATGACTTTATAGGGGTCCACCTCGCGATTGAACCCCAAACCCGTGCAAGCAGGACATGCGCCATATGGGCTATTAAACGAAAACATCCTTGGCTCGAGTTCGCCAATACTGAAACCACAAATGGGACAAGCATACCGCGTACTATACATTTGCTCATGATCATCATTATCGACGATAATCACAGAATCTTCCCCAATTTCTAAAGCTGTTTCAAGGGAATCCGTTAATCGTTCACTAATACCTGGCCGCATAATCAATCGGTCAACGATAACAGCAATATCATGTTTTTTATTTTTATCGAGGTCAATCTCTTCTTCGAGTTGATAGATTTGATTATCGATTCTCACCCTTACATAACCTTCGCGCCGCAAATCTGTAAGCAAATTGCGATGTTCTCCTTTTTTACCACGAACCACTGGTGATAAAACCTGGAATCTACTGCCTTCGGGCTTACTCATCACCTGATCAACAATTTGCTGGACGGTTTGCTGCGTAATTGGTCCATGCCCATTGGGACAATAAGGCACCCCAACACGAGCGTAGAGCAAGCGCAAGTAGTCGTAAATCTCCGTTACTGTACCCACCGTCGAACGCGGATTGCGACTTGTAGTCTTTTGATCGATCGAGATCGCCGGAGAAAGCCCTTCAATAATGTCGACATCCGGTTTCTTCATCTGCCCTAAAAACTGGCGAGCATACGCTGAAAGCGACTCCACATAGCGCCGCTGTCCCTCTGCATAAATTGTATCAAAAGCTAATGAAGATTTTCCTGATCCGCTCAATCCTGTGATAACGACGAATTGGTCACGAGGAATCTCAACATCAATATTTTTTAAATTGTGCTCGCGTGCACCTTTAACAATAATTTTCTTTAATGCCATAATCAATCCTCCACTGGCCTTCAATAACCAGAACATATGTTTGCTTCTATTATACTAAAAAGAATCTCCCTTTGCCAGTACATTCTGTGATTGGTGATAAGGGATAGGTGGTTGATTACTTAGCCAGTTAATCAGACCAATAATCCCGATCGGCACCATCCAGCAATTGCGTGCACGGAACGTTCTGAAGATACCTTTTAACCATAACTCTCCTAGCGCGTAAGCACTCCTCAAAATGACAGCCTTATCGAAACCTCAGCAAAGAATTCCGTCATTAAGGGAAGTTCAATGCGCAAATTATTAACTATGAGTTTCAAGAGTGTGGGGATGTCAAGGCGTAGGTGATTTTTGTCATGAAGCTATACGTACTATCATTCTGAATAAGAAAAGACGACTGCAACACCGAAATTACCCATTGTTGGAACTCATTATTTTATTTTTTTGCGTTTTTTGATGTCATGGATAAGATCCCGCAATTCTGCAGCCTGTTCAAACTCCAAGCTACGTGCAGCTTCTTTCATCTCTGCTTCCAAACTCATAATCAGATCCTTCGCCTGGGCACGTGTTAGGCGCTTAATCCCTCGTGTTGTCAGGTATTGCCCCTTCTCTTCTACAACCTTGCTCACCTTCAATACATCGCGCACCGACTTAATAATGCTTTGCGGTGTAATATTATGTGCCTCATTATAAGCGATTTGCAAATTTCTGCGTCGATTTGTTTCGTTAATCGCACGTTCCATGGAACCCGTCATACGATCCGCATACATGATTACACGTCCGTTGATGTGGCGAGCGGCCCGCCCTATAATCTGAACTAAGGAGGTCTCCGATCTCAGGAACCCCTCTTTATCGGCATCTAAAATGGCGACCATCGATACTTCGGGTAGGTCAAGTCCTTCTCTCAGCAGATTGATTCCCACTAGAACATCGAAGGTGCCTACGCGCAAGTCGCGGATTAGTTCCATTCGCTCAATCGTGTCAATGTCATGATGCAAATACTTAACTTTAAGACCCAACTCCTTGAAATAATCCGTAAGATCCTCTGCCATGCGTTTCGTTAAGGTTGTGACCAGTACCCGCTCACTCCGTTTAACACACGCCACAATCTCACTGTAAAGGTTGTCAATTTGCCCTTCTATCGGACGCACTTCGACCCGCGGATCAATCAACCCTGTAGGTCGAATGATCTGTTCCACGAGGTTTTCACAGATTCCTAATTCGTAGGGCCGCGGCGTTGCTGATACGAAAATTGCCTGATTAATCCGCTCTGAGAATTCTTCGAACTGCAAGGGCCGGTTATCGATCGCACTGGGTAGGCGGAAGCCGTATTCAATTAAGGTGGATTTGCGCGCGCGATCCCCATGGTACATCCCATGCACTTGCGGTAAGGAAACATGAGACTCATCCACTACTAAGAGAAAATCATCTGGGAAGTAGTCGATCAAGGTCCAGGGTGGTTCTCCCGCTGCGCGTCCATCCAAATGTCGCGAGTAGTTCTCAATGCCCTTGCAAAATCCAAGCTCTCTAATCATTTCCAGATCATAGCGTGTGCGTTGCTCCAGACGCTGAGCTTCCAATAATTTACCGTCATCTTTTAAGATTTTCAGTTGTACCTCTAATTCTGCTTCAATATCGACCGCGGCTCGTGCAATGTTTTCTTCTGATGTGACAAAGTGCGAAGCAGGGTAAATGGCAACATGCGTGCGGTCTCCTAAAATTTCGCCTGTCAGGCTATTTACTTCGGTGATCCGCTCGATTTCATCGCCCCAAAACTCAACTCGAATCGCAATTTCATTTTGTGAGGCTGGGAAAATCTCCAGAATATCGCCACGAACACGAAACGTTCCCCGTTGAAAGTCCATATCGTTACGTGTATATTGAATTTCCACAAGATGCCGTAAAATATCGTTGCGTTCCCGAATCATTCCAGGGCGCAAGGACAATCCTAATTTATAGTAATACTCTGGTGAACCCAACCCATAGATACACGAAACCGAGGCGACGATAATGACATCACGCCGTTCGGACAAAGCAGATGTCGCAGAGTGGCGTAGTTTATCGATTTCATCATTGATCATTGCATCTTTTTCAATAAAGGTATCGCTGCTCGGCACGTAAGCCTCTGGTTGATAATAATCATAATAGCTGACAAAATATTCGACAGCATTGTCAGGGAAAAACTCCTTAAATTCGCTGCATAATTGGGCCGCCAACGTCTTATTGTGTGCTAAAACCAATGTTGGCCTCTGCACCTCTTGAATGACATTTGCCACCGTATATGTTTTTCCTGATCCAGTTACACCCAATAAAACCTGATGTCGTAAGTTTTGTTTAATACCATCCGCTAATTCTTGTATTGCTTTTGGCTGGTCGCCACGTGGCGTGTAGTCGGAGACAAGACTGAATTTTTTTTCGTTCATTTTTACAACCCTCCGCTCAGTGGTGTCCCTAAGTATACAACATTTATTCCTTAAAAAAAAGCGAATAAACCCATGCATTATTCATGCACGGGTATTATTGGCACACTATTTTATTTAGCTAAGCCGCTTATTCTTTGCTGACATAACTCAAAGGATTAACCGGTTTACCATCGAGTCGCACCTCGAAGTGCAGATGTGGTCCGGTACTTAGCCCCGTAGTGCCACATAGTGAAATACTCTGCCCTTTGGCAACGCCTTGTCCCTCTTTTACGAGGAGTTTGCTGTTATGAGCATATAAGGTGGAGATCCCATTTCCGTGATTAATGATTACAACTAAACCATAGCCACCATAGCTCCCCGAATAAACAACCGTCCCACTGTCAGCCGCATATATACTCTTACCGTATGGCACCGCAATATCAATCCCCGTATGCATCGAGTTCTTATTGGTAATTGGATGGATACGGTAGCCAAATGGTGAAGTAATACGGGTATAACCAGGTGTCGGCCAGCGCAGAGTTCCGGATCCTTTTACAGCGCTTTCAGCGAGCTTCTTAAGTTCTTCCTCTAACGCCTTAGACTCTTTCTCGAGTTCGTCTAAGGCTTTCTCGTATTCTACAGCATCTTTCTCAAGCTTCGCCATCATTGCATTACGCTGCTGCGTACGTGCTTCATACTCTGCCCGCCGATACTCAATAGTCTGACGCTTAATCTCCAGTAAGGCCTTCTCTTCTTCTAACGCACTTTCTTCCTCTACTAGAAATGCCTGATCTTCTTTAATGGAAGCAATCAGATTACGATCTACCGAAATCAATTTACGCATCATCGTATAACGGCTAAGAAAATCCGCTAAACTCTCTGCTTTAAAGAGTGTGGAAAAATAACTCAGTGAACTGTATTTGTAAATCGCTTGGACTCGTCCTTGCAGCAAGCTTTCCCTAGTATTCAGCTCTACTTCTTTCTGAACAATCAGTAGCCTGCGCATTTCCAACGATTGGGTAACCAGCTCAATCTGTTCTTCTAAGGTGTTGATCTGGATATCAGTAGCAGCCAACTGGGTGTTTAAAGTACTCAATTGACTTGCAGTTGCCTTCTTCTGAGAGGTTGTTTCTTTCAGTTTCTGTTGCAGGTCAGCTAAATCTTTTTGCGCCTGCTCTAACTCTTCCTGCACATCATTAATCGTATAACCACTGACACCTGCTCCTTGCATCAATAAAACAACAAGCAATAAAACCAGCACTATTCTCTTTAGCATTTTAAACCTCCCTCATTAGACATATATTTAATATTAAACTATAGCCTTAAGAACCTACGCATCGATAGAGTGCTACCGAGCACGCCTAAGACTGAACCACTACCCACTAAAATGACTACCAATTGTCCAGCAATCGTTTGAACGGGTACCATCTGGAGATAGGGAATCATCTCAACTAACCAGATGACAAACTGATCATAAGCATATATTAACACGCCACTTGCTACTAAGGCCCCGCAGATTCCAATAATCCAACCTTCTAAAATGAATGGCCAGCGGATAAACCAATTGGTTGCGCCGACATAACGCATAATGCTGATCTCATCGTGTCTCATTAAAACCGTTAAGCGGATTGTATTGAATATGACAAAAGTTGAGGCAATGCCAACAGCCAAAGCCAGTCCTAGCCCAATGAGTTTAATCATCTCTGTGGCATCTAAAATATCGCTAATATACTCTCGCCCATAGACAACCTCTTCAACATGATCCAAATCTGCTATGGCCTCAGCCACTATCGCAATTTGACGCGCATCTACTGTGGTGATTTCAAAACCATCCCAGATTAAGGCTTCTAAATCAAGACCATCCAGCACCTCGGCATCATCGCCGAATTGTTGCCGCAAGATGGCCATCCCCTCTGCTTTGTCAACATATCGCACATTGGTTATCAAAGGATGGTTGGCTAAATTTTCTTCAAGTGCCTCGCGCTCTTGGGGTGTTGTATCTAATTCTAAAAAAACTTTAATCACTAATTCCGATTCTACCGTAGACACAAATAAGTTAACATTATAAATCAGCATCACTACGAGTCCAGCAATTAAAAGTCCCACCGTAACGGTAGCGATAGAGGCAGAAGTCATCCAACTATTGCGTCCTAAATTGCGGAAAGCCGTGCCGAAATGCCCAATAGATTTATATTCCACTATCAGCACCCCCTACGCTTCATCACGAATAATTCGGCCATTTTGCAGAATAATGACGCGCCGTTTAATTCGGTTAACAATGTGTAGATCGTGAGTTGCCATGACAATCGTCGTTCCCTGCTTATTGATTTCCATAAAGAGATCCATGATTGAATCCGTTATGACTGGATCAAGATTGCCCGTCGGTTCATCTGCAAGCAAGAGCATCGGCTTATTCGCTAAAGCACGCCCGACTGCTGTTCGTTGCTGTTCGCCCGCAGAAAGCTGATGGGGATAAGACTTATATTTATGTTTCATCTCGATGATTTCTAACACTTCATTAATTCGCGTTGTAATTTCTTGTGGCTTAAGTCCAATAACACGTAGTGCAAAGCCAATATTTTCTGCTACTGTGAGATTGTTAAGCAATTTAAAATCCTGAAAAATGATCCCCATTTGTCGTCGAACTAATGGGATACGCCGCGCCTTGATTAGTGTGGTATTCGTACCATTAAAAATAATTTCACCAGCATCAGGTCGCTCTTCACAAGAAATCAATCGCAGCAAAGTAGATTTACCTGCACCATTCTGACCAACAAGAAATACAAACTCCCCGTGGTCAATATCCATCGTTAAATTATCGATAGCGCAGCTGTCTTTCGTGTATTTTTTGGTGACATTTTTGAATTTAAGCACTGACAGCCCTCCAGTTAATATCTATACGATTCAACTCGAATCGCTAAATAGGCATACTTATACTTCTAACATATAATTTACTGTTTTCCTAGTGAATACGCAAGTAGTTTATGAGTTTGTTATTAAAATGTAATATAAATCAAGGTTTTTAAAGGGTTTTTACGTCACATTTGTCTTTCTACCCCGCTAAAACCACACGCTCCATTATTAGAGTGCTTTCATCAAGCAATAGTTCCTCTTTTTTAGCAAACTGCTCAGAGGAGTATCGCCACCTGCAACACTCCTCTGTCTATTTTTCTTATTGAGTTTATAATAAGACTCTAAAATCCTCTAAAACAGGTGAAGATCAGGGCCCCTCCGATAATTATCAAGAACAAACGCGCCCCACCATCGCCCAACAAACGTCGGTAAAATCGGGTCTTCGGAGTTTCCCATAATTGCGGATAGCGTGTTGTGCCAGTTAGAATAATCATAACACCACAAATCCCTAAAAGCACTCTCCAAAGCAAGCCGCTTACCTCCCGTAATTCGAATTACTCCACATAGATACCCTGACAAAAATCGTTAAACAGCTTGATTAAGTTCTCTACCACAAGAGCATAGATGGCTTCACCTTTTGCCGCGGTCGCTGTCCTTGCATCCCCAGTCATAGCGTTTGCCAGCGTTTCTAGTGAAATATTTGCAGAAAAGATCTGACCAATGGGCTTATTGGGATTAGAAGTTGCCAAATCCATTTCGACCAGCTCAGGGGTGATTGCTAGAATCAAGGACGTCTCATCTTCGCCGGCATGACCTCGGCTACTGCATATTTCCAAAATTTGCGGCATATAATCGAGCCAATAGTTTGTAATCAGGACATTGGCCCCACTATCTGCTAGATGTTGGGCAGCAATTTGGAGGGCAGCCCGATTCCCGCCATGCCCATTTAAGAAGATTATATTGTTAATCCCCCAGCTAAACAAACTGTTGCCAATCTCTTCGATATAAAGGGCCATCGTCTCGCTGCTAATATTAATCGTTCCAGGGTATATGCCCAGATTCCATGAACAACCATAGTTGACGGTTGGAGCGAATAGTACGTCTTCCCCAATTTGCGCTTCGAGCAATTTAACAAGATGATTAGGAATCATAAAATCAGTGCCCAGTGGACAATGGAGGCCATGCGCCTCTGTCGTACCAATGGGAATCACCACAGTTGTAACTCGCTCTGTAATTGTTTCAAATTTATTCATAGTTAGTTTCTCTAAATACATAATTTACCTCCTCAAAAATAGTCTCGTTTATTAATTCAACTTATGAAGCCAAGTTCCTTTATAATATCAAAATTTGGCACGATTTAAATCATGTGTTATACTATTTCTATAGACTAAAGATAGTAGCCCATAAGTTGTAATTCAGTAGCCTGTTCGTTTATGTAACATAACGACTTTTTACTGTCTTTAATAATGTTTTAATTAAGATGGACAAGTGAATCCATCTGCAATAAATAGTACCATCAAATCCACATTAGGAGAAAAGAATTATGAACAATAGTGTACAGTTTATTCCCTTAGGCGGAGTAAACGAAATTGGCAAGAATATGTATGTCTTGCGTTATAATGACGATATCATTGTCGTTGACGCTGGCTTAATGTTCCCAGATGATGAAATGTTGGGTATAGACTATGTAATCCCAGATATGACCTACTTGATTGAGAACCGTGACCTCGTTAAAGCCGTGTTCCTGACCCATGGTCATGAGGATCATATTGGCGCACTTCCCTATCTCTTACAGGAAATCAATGTCCCCATCTACGGCACAAAACTTACTTTAGGTTTAGTTGGCGGCAAGTTAACAGAATTTGATTTAGATTCATTGGAATTGAATGTGGTGAATATTGGGGACATGATCAGTGCTGGCTCATTTGCAGTGGAGTATATACGAACAAACCACAGCATTCCTGACGGAGCCGCCTTAGCAATTAATACGCCAGCTGGTATTATTCTGCATTCTGGCGACTTCAAATTTGATCAGTCACCGATAGATGGCAACGTAACGGATTATCACCGCCTAGCCGATTATGGCGACAATAATGTCTTAGCACTATTATGTGACTCGACAAACGCTACTCGACCAGGCTATACGCCTTCGGAACGCGTGGTGGGAATGACGATAGACTCAATTTTGCGCAACAATCCCAACAGAATCATCATGGCTACTTTTGCCTCGAATATTCACCGCGTTCAGCAAGCCTTTACTATTGCCCATCAACATGAACGCAAAGTCGCTGTTATCGGGCGCAGCATGGTGAATAACGTCGCAATCGCGCATGAACTTGGTTATTTACAAATCCCTGAGAATACCTATATTGAAACGGACGAAATTGACAACTACGAACCGCATCAATTATTGATTCTATCTACGGGAAGTCAAGGTGAACCATTAGCGGCCTTAACCCGTATGGCTTTCAGCCGCCACTCGCAAATTCAGATCAGTAGCCATGACACCGTGATCATGTCTTCCAACCCGATTCCGGGTAATGAAAAGCTGGTAAATAGAGTCATAAACGCTTTAAGCCTTAATGGCGCAACGGTTATCACGACCCGCGATGCTCAAGTCCATGTTTCAGGACATGCCAGTCTCGAAGAGTTGAAAATGATGTTCCACCTCGTAAAGCCTAAGTATGTGATCCCCTTCCATGGCGAGTATCAGCACAAAAACGCTTACAAAAAGATGGCTATGGCCTTAGGGATGTCTGAAGAGAATATTTTCATGCTTAACAACGGCGATGTTTTAGAGCTTAGCCACGAAAATGCCCATGTTGTTGATTCAGTCGTCTCCGGACGTGTCTTGGTTGACGGACGTGGCATTGGCGATGTAGGCAAAGTGGTGTTGCGCGATCGTCGACTCTTGGCTCAATACGGGGTATTAACCGCTGTGGTGGCGATTTCAAAATCAGCTAAGACGATTGCCAGCGGACCCGCAATTGTAACACGAGGCTTTGTTTATGTGAAAGAATCTGAAACACTGATTAAAGAGGCCACCCAACTCATTACTGAAGCCTTAGAAGACATATTAAGCAGTGGTGTTTATGACTGGACCATGATTAAAAACAAAATGCGTCTTGTCCTCCAAAATTATCTCTATGAGCAAACGGGACGCCGGCCTATGGTACTACCCATCATCATGGAAGTCAATTAGATTCCCATAGCTTAGAAATTCCAATTATTAAGGGACCATCACACGTATAAATTCGTGGAATGGTCCCTTTTCTGTTATATTTACATTCAAAAGTATCTAGCGATATTTTGCTAATAATGCCTGATACTCAGGCAACTCATAGAGGACATTGAAATCAATGTCCGTTTCAATAAAGGCGATTGTGGTTGGATCACGCTCTAATAAGTCCGTCAGTGTCTGAATAGCGGCATCATTGTCATCGGCTAATACATAACAACTGGCTAAATAATAGAGGGCATCCCCACTTGGGCTTATTGCGAAAGATTCATTGAACCCCTCGATTGCCTCCTGATACTGACCAGCATAATAGAAAGCGACCCCCTTGTTATATTCAAAGATGGCTCGGCTTTCCGTCACAGTCTGACCTGGATTCGCTAACTCCGCTGCAATTAAGGATTGATACACAGCTGCAGTGTCAGAATAGCGACTTTGTGTTGAATACAAATCCGCCAAACTCACATAGGCAGAAAGGTATTCTGGATTATACTCAATCGCCTGTTTTAAAGCATCAACGGCTTGGTCCAGATGACCGAGTTCGTTTTCAAGCATGGCGATCTCAAAGAATACATAGCTGCCTACTAGATCTGCGCTGGCAATCGTATTGAGTGTTGCAATAGCTTCCACTTGTTGACCACGCGCCGCTTCAACCCACGCTTTGATCATCGTTGCATCATAATTATTGTCGGGTCTTTCTGCCAAAGATTGCTTTGCTGACTGATCGGCAGCCTCATAGTCGCCCGTTTGAAACTGACCATAAGCAATCCCATTAAGTAGTGTTGGACTATTCCCATCTATCTTTGCCAGTTGAAGGTACATGCTAAGGCCTTTCTCAAACTGACCCGTCGCATAGTAGTGATCGGCTACACTGATGTTATAGTGCAAATATCCCAGTAATCCACCCACTACAATTAAACCACCCGCGACGAGTATAAAGGCAAAACGAAACTTACTGTTCGCTTCTCCAATTTTTAAAAGCTGTGGTACAAAGAGCACAATCCCCATTATCATAAGTCCTAATAGCATGATTAAAACTGGTATAACCATCTTTTTCACCTCATAAAAGGTCTGCCAATCATCAGCAGACCTCCTCTAATATCTATACCTTGATGCCCATAATTAGTCCCAGCCTTTAGTAAACGATTAATGAAAGTGGGCAAAAATCTACGAACACACAGTCCTACACGCGGCAAAACATCACATCTTCAACCAGCCGATCTTTACTCAATCTCAATTATTTCGTACTTAATGACACCGATTGGCACTTGAACTTCTACCATTTCGCCCTTTTTCTTCCCTAATATGGCAAGGCCAACAGGGGATTCATTGGAAAGACGCCCACGACGCGGATTCGCCTCGGCAGGCCCAACAATAATATACTTTTCCACTTCATCAAATTCAACATCCCGTAAGCGCACAGTAGACCCTAATAAAACCGTATCGGAGTTATGCAACTCTTCAATAATACTCACATGATTCAATGTGTCTTCTAAAGTACTAATGCGCAACTCAACGGATCCTTGCTCATTTTTTGCCTCGTCATACTCAGCATTCTCGCTGATATCCCCTAAAGAAATGGCCTCTTTAATACGGGCGGATACCTCTTGTCTTTTTACTGTCTTTAAGTATCGTAACTCTTTTTCAAGATCTGCTTTACCTTGAGCCGTCAACTTAACCTCTTTAATAGTCATTTTACACCTCCCGTATTTACTGCACTCACCAAATTAGCTCTTTATTATGTGGATTATATATTTTAAGCGATGCGTTTGTCAATGAATTCCACAAAAAGAATTTATCTGATACACCATTGTACGACTTAAGCCACTATTAAGCAACCAATTTCACGATAATGACTCGAATGCTCCCAAACCGCTTGAGCAGATAGCCAAATCCTGCTTACGATTCTTAGCAGCACCTTTATTCGCCCTCGTTAAGCTTATGTGCACATTCGCATTCATAATCATTAATATGCATTAACACTTCTCGGTAGGTGGGTAAACGGAACAAGGTTGAGCGGAAACGTGCTGAGCTAGGGAGTCCTTTTACATACCACCCCAACTGATTGCGCATTTCACGTACCCCTCTATATTCCCCTTTATCGCCAACCGTCAAATCAAGCTGCTTGCGCATCAGCGCGAACCGCTCTGATAGATTCGGTGCTAATGGCACCCGTTTATGCTTAAGAAATTGAATAATATCGTTACATAACCAAGGGTTCCCTTGAATGCCACGCCCAATCATAACCCCATCACACCCTGTTGTATCTAACATTCTTTGGGCATCCTGAGGCGTAAAGACATCGCCATTACCGATCACGGGTACCGCTACCGCCTGTTTTACTTCAGCGATGATTTGCCAATCTGCTTCCCCGCTGTAATACTGTTCACGGGTGCGACCATGTACCGAAATCAACTTTGCACCAGCTGCAACTACAGCAGCGGCCAGCTCTGGGGCATTCGTCACACTTGCAGAAAATCCTGAACGCATTTTAACAGATATGGGGATATCAACCGCTTCGGTCATCGCGGCTACAATGTCGGAAGCAAGAGGAATATCTTTCATCAAGGCACTTCCTTCACCGTTACGAACAATCTTCGGAACCGGACATCCCATGTTGATATCGATGAGATCGGGCTGATAGAGGTTGGCAATAATCTTGGCAGCCTGAGCCATAAATTGCGGATCAGCTCCAAAAAGCTGAATACCCACAGGGCGTTGACTAGCAGCAATTTCCATAATCTGCACGGTCTTCTGATCTCCATAGACAAGCGCTTTGGCGCTGACCATCTCTGTAAAAACTAAACCGCAGCCTAATTCGCGTATGATTTGACGGAATGCAAAGTCAGTCGTTCCAGCCATTGGTGCCAAAACAACGGGAAAGCCAAAATCCTTATGATCAATCGTTAGATTTCTAATCCCTTCCATCTCTTAACCTTCATTCCTTTTGCGTCATAATATTGGATCATTCTACTCATGCATAAAGGTAGCAATATCCCGTGACCTGACGCCAATTAAGATACTCATAGCCCCAAAAATGATAATCACGATGATCAACAACCCCGTACTCACATAAGAAATACGGACCAGATCTTTGAAAAAACCAAATAGACCTTTCCAAATCAGCACCATCAATGCTGATGACGTCAAAAACACGATGATGGAAAATACTAATGGGAATAATTCAATGTGTTCCTGAGAAACCCCGATTACCTCCATTGCATAATGCTCCGACCGTTTATTAACCATATCGACCACCAGCATATTCAACTGAAAAAAGCCCGCTGCCAGAATGACCATCAAGGCCATAGCGGCTACTAGTTGCTCGACCTTCGTGCGAGGGATCTGAAGATCCTCAAGTGATTCTTCCTCTTGTTGATTGATATATTCATTGGCTGAATAATACCGCATTTCAAACATCACGGATTGATAATAGACAAACATAGAGCCAGCAAACGTTAAGACTAACGCGATTAGAATAATTTTGCGCCAGTCACGCAAGGCTACTCGAATTGCTAAATTAACCACGTTGCACCACCTCTGTGTGGCCATTGACTAGGGTTATCACTTTCGTTGCATATTTTGCCATGGCAGGATCATGCGTCACCATGAGTATGGATGTATGGGTCTCTTTAGCCAAATTGGCGAGTGTTTCTACCACTTCCATAGCTAATTTCTGATCAAGATTACCTGTTGGCTCATCTGCTAAAATCAAACCCGGTTTATTCGCCAAGGCCCGGGCAATACCTACTCGCTGCTGTTCTCCTCCTGACATTTTTCGTGGAAAATATTGCAGACGTTCTGCTAGGCCAAAATAGGAAAGCATCTCTGTCGCTCTCTTTTTTGCCGCAGAAACAGACTGCCCTACCGCGATGAGCGGAATCATTACATTCTCAAGCGCCGTTAAACCTTGCAGGAGTTTGAAATCCTGAAAGACGTAGCCGAGCTCTTCTCGTCGCAATTGGAGCATTTGATTTGTGGTACAGGTTGCTAAATCAATGCCATTAATAGCAATTTCACCTTGGTCAGGTGGCGTAAGCCCTGCAACTAAATGGAGAATTGTTGATTTACCAGAGCCAGAAGGGCCCAGCAACATCACAAATTCGCCAGGCATAATCGTCAAGTTGATCCCTTTAAGAATCTCAACACGCGTTTCGTCTTTCCCATAACCCTTATATACATTCTTGATAACTAATGGTTGCCGATTACTCATTGGTTAATACCTCCAAACACTGTTTACTATTTGGCAACATAATCTGCGATACAACGAGTGCGACGATTAAATTAAAGGGAACAATCAAGAATAGTTGTGCCGTTTTAACCCCATCTAAAGCTAAGCTTTGACTGCGTATTAAGGAGATAATAGTTGGCAGCAACGCACCCATCATAACGGCTCCTAATGATATAATGAATATTTCAAAAACGACAACCACTGCCAATATCCAACGGCTGATTCCCAAAGTCATTAATTGCACATCTGATG
>CAZVAO010000018.1:15164-26633 GCA_964625175.1 uncultured Clostridiaceae bacterium | reverse complement strand
TGTCTATTACTTGTTTCTTGCCAATAACTTTGGCTCTTGTTCCCGGTCATCCTCCTGTCATCGGTGAACCCGCAACTTTTGCAACGCTTGCGGCCATGTTTGCATTTACGGCCTTTACATCAAACGCATCTGCCTCTCGTTCAATGATTGTAATCGCACCTGTAGGACACTCTGGTAAGCAATCCCCAAGTCCATCACAATATGAATCAGTAATCAGTTTTGCTTTACCGTCAACCATCTGTAAGGCGCCCTCATGACAGGCTTTGACGCAGATACCGCATCCATTACACTTATCTTCATTAATTTCTATAATATTTCTTTTCATAATTAACCCCCCAATTCAATAGCTCTTGAATTACTAGCCTAAGTATAATATACTATTACCACACATTCCGTAGCTATAGCAACATAACGGTATCGAAAGGTTGAATGCTATGATTTCCCAATACACTCATATTCTTGAAAACTCTGGTCTATTCCAAAATATAAGCACACATAATATAGCAGCTATGATTACTTGTCTACAACCTCGCATCGCTCATACAAGTAAAAACGACTTCATCGTGATGGCTGGCGATGATTTTCATGAACTTGGTATCCTATTAAAAGGAGAAGCACGGGTTATTAAAGAAAGCGCGGCAGGCAATCGCAATATTATGCGTACCCTATTCCCAGGAGATATGTTTGGAGAAACGGTAGTCTTTTCACAGGTCAATGGTTGGCCTGCTACCGTTCAGGCTACAAAAAACTGTACTGTTTTCTTCTTATCTAAAAAACGCATTATTGGCGAGTGCGAATCCGTTTGTCCTTGGCATAAACAACTCGTAATGAATATGTTACAGATTACTTCTGAGCGAGTATTAACTCTCAACAAAAAAGTCGATTACCTCAGCATTAAGAGCATGAGAGGTAAAATCAGCACTTTTATTCTGGAGCAACACCGCAAGACGGGTAGCAACACCCTAGATTTACCGCTTAATCGCAATGAATTAGCAGACTACCTTAATGTATCTCGCCCTTCTATGTCGCGAGAGATGGGCAGACTGCGTGACGAAGGTGTGATCGACTACTATTTGAATAGCATCAAAATCAAAGATATTGTTGCTCTAAAAAGCATGGCTGAATAATGGCGCTGTGCGCGTTGAACAATGGTTAATTAGTTGGCCAGTTGGGGTCTCCAATTGGTCGTAGTGAACAGATGCCATATAGAGTGTGTCTTAATGAATATTATAATTGTCTGATTACGTCCGCGTTTAGCAACCATGTTGCAGAACATCTTATTCCAAACTCTAAAACCTATGTCTATTAAATAATCCCACCCTTTGAAAGGAAAAAAAATATGCGCCTGACCATTTATCAAAACCATGTTCGTTTTCTAGAACGTGTACTCCCCTTTTTGGAAGAACATGAGGGTTCAAACCACCTCATGCTAGGCATAGCTCTAAATATTGAGCGTTATCTGGCGAAATGCCAACCCTATATGGTGGTCATTGATCATGCAGAAGCCATTATTGCTGTCGCATTACAAACTCCGCCCCACAATATAGTCATTTACGCAGATGACCAGGTTGAGGATGACGTGCTGCTTCTGCTGATTAATCATCTAATTGCTATAGAACAACCTCTGCCCGGTGTCATCGGGCCCAAAGTAATTGCATTCCGTTTCAGTAATCTTTGGTTCGAGTCAACCGGCAGGTCAGTAGAACCCGGTATGTCCCTGCGATCCTATCAGCTGACAGAGGTCACTTTGCCACAAGGAATTGAAGGCTCTTTTAGACCTGCTACGCTCAATGATCAGGCTCTTCTTTGCAGCTGGCATCGCGCATTTTACTATGAAACTGGTGTCAGCGGACCGGTTCCCGATTCTGCTGCATGGGCCGATCGGGTTATTGCAAATGAACAACTTTTTATTTGGGAAGTCAACGGTATCCCTGTTTCTATGGCTGTTCAAACCCGACCTACTCGTCGCTCTCGCAGTATTAGTGCCGTTTACACCCCCCCAGAACACCGCCGTAATGGCTACGCATCAGCCTGCGTGGCGCATCTGAGTCAACTAATTCTAGACAGCGGTTATGAATTCGCCGCACTCTTTACAGATCTCAAAAATCCAACCTCCAACAAGATTTATATGGCGATTGGCTACGTGCCGGTTTGTGATGTCAGCGAGTATACGTTTTCATAGCAATCCTTGCCTCAGCAGGTTGGGTGACCCGCAAATCTCAGCATAAATTCTTTGTCGGGTAAAGATACTTAAGCAACAAGACCTATTAAGCTGAATCGAATAAAATCAAACATTTATTCAAACAAAAAAAGAAGCTGTCCCGTACGGGACAGCTTTATGTATGTTTTATTTGTAGTTTTCGCTAACTTTCCATGCTTTCCACACGTTACCAACCAAATCGGGACCTGGCTTCAAAGTCGTCGTACCGGGTTGCCATCCTGAGGGGGTTGCTTGGGTTCCCTTAGACTCCCGCACTAATTGGAATGCTTTTATTTGGCGAATGGATTCACTCACATTACGCCCTACTGGAGGGGTTAATACTTCATAGGCTTGAACATTGCCATCAGGATCAATGATGAAGCGCCCGCGAGTTTCGACGCCGCCCTCTTCATCATAAATACCGTACATCGTTCCAATTTTACCACCCTGATCTGATAGCATAGGGTACGGTATACCCCCATCGACCATCTTTGAGAGTTCATGATCGTTCCACATCTTGTGAACAAATACGCTGTCGACACTAACGGAGAGTACTTCCACGCCTAATGCTTGTAATTCACTGTATTGATCAGCTACCGCTGATACTTCTGTTGCTCAGACAAAGGTGAAATCGCCAGGATAGAAACAGAGGAGGACCCATTTTCCTTTATATTCCTCTAGATCTACGCCGACAAATTTACCACCGTAATAGGCTGGGGCTGTGAATGTTGGTGCTGGCTTTCCTACTTTGATCATCTTTTGCATTTCATCCTTTCTCACTTCTTCAATTCGTTCTTGTTCGACTTCTGAAGCTTCGTTTCCCATGTCAGGTACTTTACAACCTACCTGAAATTCCTTAGGCATAAAATCCCTCCTTTAAATTTCCAGCAAGATATGCTGTGCACAGCTATAGACAATTTAAGCCTGTCTTAATTATAGCACAATAACTTAAATCTTTATGGCTATTCTTATGAATATTGCAATTATTAAACCAATTAAATATCATGATTCGATTTCATACCCAATCTTTTGACTGCCGAAATTTTGCACAATAGCTATACCCCACAATTAACACTAGTATGCTTTGGATCAACTAGAAATCTTTTATCGTCTGATTTTATCTCATGGATTACACTGTTACAGACGCGTTTTCCTCTATTTAAAATCAATTTTTCATTTTTAATCATATTCTATAACTAGCGCTTGACAAAGCAACCATTAGACGGTATTATACTCATATTCCCATATGTGCATGTGTGCGATGAAAGGTTGATGTCATGAACATCCTAACACCCATTTTAAAACTACTATCAGACATAAGTCGCCTGCGCGTTATTCTTTTGTTGAGTAAAGCGGAGCTCTGCGTCTGCGAACTATGCGGGATTCTTGAAATGCCCCAGCCAAAGATTTCTAAGATTTTATCTAAGCTGCGCGATCTTGATTTGGTAACCGATCAACGTCAAGAGAGATTTGTCTTTTACTCCTTAAATAGTCAGGATGCTTTATTGAATCATATCGTTGGATTTATCATTAGTGATATTGAGGCTCACCCCCAACTTGCCCTTGACCAGCTGCGATTAGCTAATAAAGAGCAATATATTGACCAGTGTGCTCTTGATACTTTGCATGAAAAACCATAATACAGAGGTGAATAACCATGTCTATCCCCAACATCTTCAATTGGCTTAATGCTCAACTCCTCAAAATGGACTGGCTTTCCAACTTAGTGAAACTGTTAGTAGAGAAAGTCTTTAAGCTTGATATCACGACCCAGGTTGGTGGCAGTGTTCACTTCTTCATTTACGATGTTGCTAAAATTTTTATTCTACTATCGGTCCTGATTTTTACGGTTTCTTATATCCAATCCTTCTTCCCACCGGAAAGAACACGTAAAATTCTCGGCAGATTCAACGGGTTATCTGCAAATATCCTTGGGGCCTTATTGGGTACGATTACACCATTTTGTTCATGCTCTTCGATTCCACTTTTCATTGGTTTTACCAGTGCAGGACTCCCTATCGGTGTTACATTTTCTTTTTTGATTTCTTCTCCTTTAGTAGACCTAGCTTCGGTTTTATTATTAGCCAGTATCTTTAACTGGAAAATTGCTTTTGCCTACGTGTTGGTTGGTCTTATCTTGGCCGTTATTGGAGGATCGCTCATCAGCAAATTGAAATTGGAAAAATATGTTGAACCTTTTGTTTACAGCAATAAGATGCTGGAACTGGACCCCGAAGAACTAACAAGGCGCGATCGCCTTGAGTTCGCCAAAGATCAAGTTTTGGATATTATCAACAAAGTATGGCTCTATATCCTAATCGGCGTTGGAATCGGGGCTTTAATCCATAATTGGATCCCTCAATCCGTTATTACCGCAGTGCTTGGACAAGATAAATGGTACTCCGTTCCTCTGGCTACTCTAGTGGGAATCCCCATGTATGCCGATATCTTCGGAACCTTACCAATTGCTGAAGCCTTAGTGCTTAAAGGGGTGGGAATTGGTACTGCTTTGTCATTTATGATGGCTGTTACTGCTCTTTCCCTACCATCGATGATTATGTTAAAAAAGGTTGTTAAAACCAAATTACTCGTTATTTTCGTGGGTATTGTAACAACTGGAATATTGATTATTGGGTTTGCATTTAACACCTTTGCCTATCTGCTAATCTAATATACGATCCTATTAGCAGCAACAGGACAGACCACACAGTCTGTCCTGATTTTTATTTTACCACAGTATTGGTGAAAGCACCCCACTCCGTTGCCACGTTATCATCATCGCCGTAAACAGGAGTCATGTTGAGATGTTCAATCGTTCAGAGACGCCTCTTCAGTCTTTGTCGATTTCTCAACTAAGCGATTAATCACTTGAATTTCTTCATTCGTCAAATACCGCCATTCTCCTATTGTGAGTTTTCCCAGTTTAATATTCATAATTCTGACCCGCTGGAGCCGCACCACATCATATCCGAAAAACTCGCACATGCGCCTAATTTGACGATTCATTCCTTCAGTCAATACAATATTAAAAATATGGGTGCCAATTTTTTTGACAGCGCATTTTTTGGTAATCGTATCGAGAACTGGAACACCATCCCCCATTTTAGCAATAAAGTCACTCGTAATCGGTTTATTAACTGTAACCAGATACTCTTTCTCATGATTATTGCCTGCGCGCAGAATCTTATTGACAATATCGCCATCATTAGTCAGAAAAATAAGTCCCTCTGAGTCTTTATCTAATCTCCCAATCGGAAAAATTCGCTTTGGGTAATGCATAAAACTGATGATATTATCTTTCACTTTTTTTTCTGTTGTACACGTAATCCCTACGGGCTTATTAAGCGCAATATAAATCGGTTTTGCCTGTATACTTAAATTCTTGCCATCAACAACAACTTGATCGCTCATGTTTACTTTTGTTCCAACCGTAGCCCTAACCCCATTCACCAACACGCGCCCATTTTCGATGAGCTTGTCTGCTTCACGGCGCGAACACAGACCCGTACTAGAAATAAATTTATTGAGTCTAGTTAAATCCTTATTACCGTCCGATACCTTAGAAATAGGATTGCTCTTCTTTTTTTTACTCATCGCATACCTGCCTTTGTTCCCATTCATTCTTTCCTTAATTAGCATAACACATCCATTCATGATAATAAACACATCGATTGGCCACCGGTTTTTGTCGTTTTGATTGCCAACTCTTCCTAATAATTCTTTATTCACTCTCGAAAACATCAATTTTTAACAAAATGAATCGTATTATTTAGGTGCAGATTTTTAGTGATCACCAGCAAATTAGTGAATCAGCCATTGATTATTTAATAAGATTGAAATAGTAGACACAATAGCCATAAAACATCTAGTTTCAAGAAAATCCATGAACGCATTTCATTGCGAAGATATTTTCAATGATATATAATTAAGACTGTGAATAATAACAAGGTATTATAAAAAAATAGAACGAGGTATCTCATGAGAGTAAGGCTAGAAAATGTAACCAAGCGATTTGATCAAGTGACTGCTGTAAATGACTTTACCGTTACGTTCGATGATGGCCAGCTGACAGGATTATTAGGCCCTTCAGGCTGTGGCAAGTCCACTTTACTGTTTCTTTTAGCAGGACTGCACGAGGTAACCGACGGCAATATTTTTTTTGACGATGAAAATGTAACCCACTTATCCCCTGAAAAAAGAGGAATCGGGTTAGTATTTCAAAATTATGCGCTCTATCCCCATATGACTGCCGAACAGAACATTATGTTTCCTTTAGAAAACTTGAAAATGCCGAAAGATGAAGCGAAGAGGGTTGTTCAAGAGATGGCTGAGCTCGTCCATATCGGTGAGCTGCTCAAGCGAAAACCCAGTCAGATGTCGGGCGGCCAGCAACAGCGCGTTGCGATTGCACGTGCTTTAGCAAAGCGTCCTCGCGTCCTCTTGCTTGATGAACCATTATCCAATCTTGATGCTCGCTTACGCCTTATGATGCGAGAAGAAATTAAACGCATACAAAGGGAAACCGGTATTACTGCGATTTTTGTCACCCATGATCAAGAAGAAGCCATGAGTATATCAGACTCAATCATTATCATGAACCAAGGTGTACTTCAGCAAAAAGCGCCTCCGCAGTTCATGTATAATAATCCCATTAATGAATTTGTGGCAAAATTTCTAGGTAATCCCCCCATCAATATGATTGATGCTGAAATTAAAAATAACAATATCCTAATTGGTAGCACGCTCTTTGGCAAATGTACCGCCCCTGACCAGAAGGTGCATCTCGGCATTCGGCCTGAAGGATTCATTATCGATGACCAGGGTCCCTTGAAAGCCAATATCGAATCTGTTGAATACATTGGTCGTGACACGATGCTACGCTTTCACTTAAATGGCCACCCGATTCGCGCTATTCTTGATTCCAATCTGGTCTTTGATGAAAAGTCACTAAGTCTTGAAACTAAGGACATTTCTGTATTTGTCTTCGATATGCAAGGGAATCGGATCAATGTTTGAGCCAGCTTGGAAGCGAAATCTTAAGGCGCTATTATACCTTTCTCCTGCATTGATTATCATATTGACCTTCGTCATCTACCCGATGTTTCGTTCCGTATGGATTAGTTTTTATACGAAGTACAATATCTTTAAACATATCGGAACTGATCTTGGATTTGCAAACTATACTCGTGTGCTTCATGATCCGCGCTTTTTATTGGCACTTAAAAACACAATGATTTATACCGCCGTAGTCGTTCCCGTATCGATGGCGATTGCGCTTGGAGTTGCCGTTTTATTAAATAGTAAACTCAAAGGAATGAAATTTTTCGAGACCATTTTCTTTCTTCCTTATATCACAAACCTCATTGCAATTGGTTTGGCATTTAAGTTTATTTTCCATTCTGAATATGGCGTATTAAATATGTTACTGAATGCAATTGGCATCGATTCAATTGCTTGGTTAAATGATCCTAGCTACTCGCTGCCCGCACTAATTATCTTTGGCGTTTGGGCAGGTTTGGCCTTTAAGATTGTCGTATTCTTGGCTGGACTACAAAACATCAATAAGCAGTATTATGAAGCTGCAAAAGTAGATGGTGCATCACGATGGCGGACATTTACAAAGATCACCTTGCCTCATCTTTCACCGATCCTCCTCTATATAGGGATTACTTCTTTAATCGGCTCTTTCAAGGTGTATGTCGAGGTCGTTGGTCTCTTCGGAGATGCTGGGATAGCAGATAGCGCCATAACCGTTGTCTACTATGTCTATGACATGTTCTATGGATCAAATAATATTCCCGTTGCGGCTGCGGCAAGCGTTATCCTATTTGGTATCATCCTTGTTTTCACCTTTATCCAGTTGACTATCGGTAGAAAACGAGCCGAGAATTAGGAGGGTGAGAATATGAGCAAAACACGGAAATTACTTACCTATTCGCTCCTAACATTTGGTGCCTTATTAATGATCTTCCCCTTTTTCTGGATGATTACCGGCTCACTCAAAACGTACCGTGAAATTACTTCATCGCCTATTGTGTGGTGGCCCAAAGTGCTGCAATTCAGCAACTATGCTGAAGCGCTAGAATATGCACCTTTTGATGTTTATTTTTGGAACACCTTGATTGTGGCCACTGTAAACACCGTGACAACCTTGTTTACCACTATTTTTGCAGCTTTTGCATTTACAAGATTAAAATTCTGGGGCAGGGATATCCTTTTCTCCATCTTGCTAGCTACTTTGATGATCCCTAGCCAAATACTGATTATTACCAACTATGTGACGATTGCCGTCCATTTAAGGCTAGTAGACACCCTACTCGCTTTAATTATCCCCTTTACGGCAAGCATCTTTTATATCTTTTTACTGCGGCAATTCTTTAACAATATCCCCGAACAACTCTATTATGCTGCCAAGGTAGACGGTTGTTCGGATTGGAAATACCTCTGGAAAGTGATGGTGCCGAATGCCAAGAACGCATTGATTACCATCGCCCTCTTCAACTGGATTGCGTCTTGGAATGCCTATATCTGGCCATTACTTGTCACCAATTCAGAGAGTAAGCGCGTGCTCTCAATCGGACTCAAATATTTCAGCTCAGAAGCTGGAACAGACTATCACCTACTGATGGCTGCCGGAACTATCGTAATTATTCCCTTGCTGATTCTGTATTTGTTCGCTAGGAAGTACATTATGGAAGGCGTAGCCCGTGGTGGTATTAAAGGGTAGCAACAGAGCAATATCTGTTGATATAGAAAATAATATGGAGGAACAAAAATGATCAAAAAATCTTTAGTTGTTGTGATGGCATTACTACTTAGTTTATCAGTATTTGCTATGACAGGATGTACACCTGAGGAGCCTGCAGCTCCTGCTGAACCAACCGTAACAATTCCTGAAGGAACAACGATTCAGTTCTGGCATGCCATGAACGGTTCTACTGGCGATGCGGTTGATGCCCTTGTTGCTAAGTTTAATGAAGAGAACCCCTTTGGTATTATCGTTGAAGCGACTTCTCAAGGTGGTTACAGCGACTTGCACCAGAAAGTGGTTGCCGCTTTAACTGCTGGTGAAGCACCAAATATCGCTCAAGCTTACGCAAATAATATCATGGTTTACATGGATTCTGACGCCATTGTTCAGCTAGATGATTATATTAATAATGCTGACTACGGCCTAGATGATTTCGAAGATATCCTCGAAGGATACCGTGTAGAAAACAGCAATTATCCAGATGGTAAATTCTATTCACTTCCTTTCAATAAATCAACAGAAGTTCTTTATTATAATGAAACATTCTTTAATGAGAACAATTTAACGGTTCCAACCACATGGGAAGAGTTAGCTGCTGTATCTAAAGCGGCTTCTGACATTCTAGGAGCTCCTGCTTTTGGCTATGACTCTCTCCAGAATATGTTTATCACCTGGGTGCAGCAAGCTGGTGGTCAATACACCAATAATGCTGGCGAGATCCTATTTGATACAGCAGAAGGCCGTACCGCATTACAGTTCTTTAAAGATGGTATCGATGGTGGCTACTTCCGCACCGCTGGTGAAGACAATTATATGTCTGGTCCATTTAACGATCAAAAAGCTGTGATGTTTATTGGATCAACATCTGGTTCTGCCTATATCGGTTCCGACGCATTTACCTGGAATTGTGCTCAAGTGCCTTTTGGTGTTGAGAAAAAAGTTATCCAACAAGGTTCTAACATGTTTATGATCAAATCCAACGACGCCGAGCAACTGGCTACTTGGGAATTCATGAAGTTCCTCATGGAACCAGAAAATACAGCATACTGGGCTATGAACTCTGGTTACTTACCTGTACGCCAATCTGCTCGTGAACTTGATTCCTACAAAGAATACGTTGCATCTGGCGTTAACCCAACAAAAGACGTGGGCACATCTTACGATGGCTCATGGTATATCTTTGATCCTGTATTCAAAGAGAGCTATGATATGCGTGTAGCTGTTGGTAAAGCCGTTGAAGAAGTAGCAGCTGGTCTTAAAGATGTTGACACAGCCGTTACCGATGCAGCTAATAGCCTAAAATAATTAATTGTTTGTACTTTTGAGGGGGAAGGCTAGTCCTTCCCCCTTAATCTATTGAAAGGAACCACAGTGTGAAGAAAATAATGAACAAAAAGATTTTCTTGTTACTACTAACACTCATATTCGTTCTAAGTGGTTGTCAAAACACAACATCACCAGCTGAGCCTACAGACGTTACTCCACCGCCAACAACCGTCGAAATGCCGACACTTCCGGATCTTGATTTTACCAATTTAAACTTCATGGATGATGGTTATGAGGTTGTTGAACTAAAAGGTACAGCCGATGGTGATACCGCTACATTTATCGTAGGTGGTTTACCTGTCAATACGCGCTTCCTCGCAATCGACACACCTGAGATCTCTTCGCCCACTGAAGGCATGCAACCTTGGGCACAGGCAGCAAAAGACTACACACTGAAAGTGCTGAGCGAAGCAAAGCAAATCATCCTCGAGAAAGATGAGGAAAGCGATATCTTTGACTCCTATGACCGCCTCTTGGCTTGGGTATGGGTTGATGGTGAGTTGCTCAACTACAAACTTGTAGAAGAAGGTCTTGCCTATGTAAAGTATCTCTATGGCGATTATAAGTATAACCCCACTATGATTAAGTTGGAGCGCCAAGCGCAAGACGCAGATATCAAAATCTGGGGTGAAAAAGACCCCAATTACGATTATGAAAAGGTCGCTGAAGTTCGTACACTTGGTGAACTACGGCAGATTCCTCTCGGCTCTAATGCGATTACGGGCGGAATCATTACGTCAGTGATTGGCAAAAATGCCTTTATCCAAGATGAGTCCGGTGCCGTCTATGTCTATACCAACAAATACAATTACATGGCCATAGTAAAAGGCAATGAAATTGCCTTAACTGCTAAAATTACCGAGTATAACGGGCTCATGGAACTCAGTGATATTCTTGATAAAAAAATTACCAAAGTTTCTGAGGGTCATGACATTCAACCCGAGGTGATTACGCTCGATCAAATCGGTGAGGCTTACGAGGCCTACTATATTCGCGTCAATGATGTGACAGTCACTCGTATTGTTGAGATTGAAGGACAAAAGGGATATGATGTCGTTATCGAGAAGGACGATACAGCTAGCGTAATCAGAGTAGACAAGTATCTGGATCCTTATATTAACCCAGACTTCTTCCAGGTTGGTGATACCTTTGACGTTATTGGTAACGTGGGTCAATACAACACAGACTATCA
>CAZVAO010000018.1:0-15064 GCA_964625175.1 uncultured Clostridiaceae bacterium | reverse complement strand
GCCTAGAACTAGCATTAATTCTATGATTCAACATATTGCTACTGAAATATATAAAACCTCACAATAAGTTGTGAGGTTTTGTTATAGGATAAGAATTTTTTGGAAACTAAAAGAAGACGATTTTTTAGAATCAAGCAACCTTCAAACTTTCCAGTTTTCCAACATACCAACATTTCAACTGTCCAACGTATTTATATATTATTGATTATTCTAATACTCAGCTGCGCTTGCTGAATGGAATCGTTTTTGATTCAAAACCCGCCGCCCCTTTATGGCCACCGCCACCATACTTAATAGCAATCTCCGAAACATTCACTTTTGTTGAAAATAGCTTAAATGCATAACTGTCACCATTAAAAGCGTAGGCAATTAGCACATCATAATCCTTGTGTGCCACACTATCAAAATAATTGCTGCTACACATCCCTAAATTAAGAGCAAAACAGTTGAGCCCTTCGAAATCGGTTTCAAATCCTAGTCTCATATACCTCTTGGCCCAACCGTCCTGGTATTTTTGCATCACGCGTCCTTCACCAATATATTGATTCTCATTTTGCAACTCTAACATCTCCTCCCAAACATGATCGGTCGGCAGAAAATCATAGATGTAGAAAGCAATCGTAAAGAACTTTGTCTGATTACCGTAGTTAAAAGTCCAGACATCTCGATCATCGATATACTTCGTGAACCAAGGAATATTCGCCTCTTCTCTCTCTCGTGCTGATTGGATTTCACAAGAATCCACATCCCGTTGATTAAACACGTTGAAATACAAGTAAGTTAACATACATCCAGAGATTCCATTATAACGAATACCTTTAATCGCGCTACCAAATCCCTGATAACGATTAATGGCACTGATATGATGGTCAATCCAAATGACATCCTGAGTGATGGCTAAAAGTTGTTCCATCTCAGTGGGCTGAATGGAATAATCAACAATGTAGATCCTTTCTCCATTCCCGATAGTCTCGAATGGGAAATCAATCCCATAGTTGATGGGAATACACGTACAGGCTGGATTCTCTTTAAGTACCCAAAAAGCGGCACAGCGGCCATCTAAATCATTATGATAAAAACACTTCATCATTCGTTCTCCTTTATAATATGGTTATGAGCATAGCCCTCTCTTAGTGGGTCGCACCGGCATTAAGCTCTATATTGTGCGTAATTTTTGCGATGAGCTTAGCTCGATCCTGTGGTAATCGGCCTTGAATTTTAATAATATTGGTGGGGTGCGTTGTATCAAAAAGCAGCGAATTGCGTGGATTAAGCTGCTCAACTAACGTTTTAATCTCCAAAAGACATTCAGTGCGATCAGCTTGCAAAAACTTGCCGCGCCTTACCATCTGATCCAACTCTGTGCCATGGAAAACTTTCAAACACATAGTAATTACTTTTTGAGTATCAAATGAATTAATCATTGCTGCCGTCGCTTGGGCATTAGCTAGCGATTCGCCCTTGCCAGCAATCCCATACATGACGATTGTATTGAAAGGCAGATGGGCCTGATTTAACTTCAGCGCCTGAGCTATAGCTTGTTCGACGGTATGTCCCTTGTTGATTAACTTTAAAATAGCATTGCTCCCTGTTTCGAAGCCGATATAGAGCAGACGCAACCCCGAGTTATGTAAAAAGGCGAGTTCTTCAACCGTATAGTTACTTATACTTCTAATAGATGCATAGGAGGCCACCTGTGCGCAATAAGGAAGGTACTGTTGCACCATGCTTAAAATCCGTGCCATATGATCAAACCCAACCGTTAAGGGATCCGCACCAAGTAAAAAGATCTTCTCTGTGTAGGGGTAACCGTTCATCAATTGCATCTCAATTTCCTGAAGATGTATTTCTTGATAGCTATAATCCTGATACATATTACAGAATACACACTGGTTATAGGGGCATCCCTGTGTAACCGGCAACAACATAGTCGTCATCTCATCCTGCGGGTAAAAGGCCGTTTCTTGATTATTCATTCAACTCACCTCAACTAAACTAACCATTCTAGAATTCTCCTTCATCATACACCTAATTCTTGGCGAGTTGAAGTCAACACTTACATTTCACGTTGGTATCGGAGCTGATAATAGAGATAGTAACCAACAACCAACAAATAGGCTGCTACACTTATCAGTACGGCTGTCAGCTTAACGCCCATTAACGATAGGGTTAGCATAATTGCCCCATAAACGTAAATCATCAAATCAAACGCTTTTGCCTTTGCACGATTAGCAATCATCCGATTTCGTTCATCATTAGCATCGATTTCAAACTGCTTGGCCATATCAGGATTTTTCGCAAATATATTTTCAGTAATGATATTCCCTTGACTGTGACCAAAAAGACCCGCACCTATTCCAATACAAATATAAGGGAAGGCCTTCATAGCCCCCTGTGGACTCTCTAGGCTTCTTACTAGGTATAACCCGATTACAAATAGTATAATTCCACCGATACTGATCATGTAATCAAATGTCTTATTCTTCACTTACTCGTCCTCCTCATAAATAAATATATCTTCAATAGGCATCTTAAAATAGTTGGCGATTTTGAAAGCTAAGGTAATCGATGGATTGTAGCGACCATTTTCTAAAGACCCAATCGTTTGACGCGACACCTTGAGCGCTTTTGCCAACTCTTCTTGACTGATTTTACTCGCTTTGCGGATTTCTTCTAAATGATTCTTCAATATGGCATCACTCCCATCTATGTAAAGCTTGCTTTCCATATTCTATCATATAAATACAAAATGTCAAGTTTACTTTCCATAATTCGCAACAAACATACTTTCATTGTCCGATAACTAGTGAAGTAAAAAGGCATCAATTCGTTATTGATGCCTTGTCACAAATTTATAACATTAATCATTCAACCAATTTTATAAAAATTAAATCGAGCTCTATGGACCAGACTCTAGGCATGTCTTCGATCTTTAATAAAAACACTGCCCTTAATCTTTTTTGCTTTTGTCTTCATGGCGGTACAGTTATCAATCAAACTGAAGTAACTATCATAAGCCGCTTCACTGAGGTCAACACCTGCAATACTAATGGTGATTAAGGGGAATTCTTGCCAATCGCCCTGGCGGTTTTTTACACGGATAGTCCCCCGATTCAAGTCATCCTCATTATAATGCTTTCTGATCATCTGATCGAAGCTCCTAATGAATCGATCTATAAATACTTCTGCAATATCACAGTCAACCGTTATGACGAAATCATCCCCACCAATATGCCCTAGAAATATCTTATCGGAGATATTAAGTGCGACCGCAACCTCTTTCATTTGTTCTACAGTATCATAGATGACTCGATCACCATTCGCAAATCCATAGGTATCATTGAAGGCCTTAAAGTTGTCTAGATCAGCATAAAGCACATAGCGTTGTTCGCCATCCTCCATTAATTGTGAAACATGTTTCACAATACTATTATTCCCAGGTAATTGGGTGATTGGATTGGCGTCTAGTGCTAATGTATACATCCTTTTTAGTTCTTTGATTGCCGCCGCCAATTTCAGTTGGTTCTCAATACGAGCTTGCACAACAATCGGAATAAAGGGTTTGGTAATATAGTCGACCCCTCCGACACTAAAACCTTTTGCTTCTTCTAAAGATTCCGCAGCCGCTGTAACGAATATAATTGGGATATCACCAACATCTGCATCCTCTTTTAATCTCTGGCATACTTCGTAACCATCCATGCCATCCATTATAACATCGAGGAGAATGAGATCAATACCCCCCTTCTTGACAATAGCAATACCCGCAGGTCCATTGGTGGCAAAAACAACCGTGTAGTTTGACTTAAGCATCTCAATTAGAATCTTAATATTTTCGATACTATCATCAATAATGAGGATTTTCTTTTTAGTCTCTTCCATGATATCTCCTATTCTAATACCGAATTGATTTTAGATTTAAAGGCTGCTAAATGCTCCTGAGCCTCATTATATGATAGGTCTTTAACGGCCTGCAATGTAGCATCGAAATCATGGGCAATGTTGCCTGACAATAATTGAGAGATTTTCATTGCTGTCTCTATCGCGTCCGCGCTAAAATCTTCTAAGTTTTTCTGTAATATCTGAAGCATCTTTGTAATCTGTTCATGATCAACCTCATGGTCATCACTTATGCTGTAGGATTCACTTCTTTCAACCGCTTTTCGCGATAAAAGATAGGTTTCTATTGTTTGGTTCGTGCGCTTAATCGCCGCAATAAACTTCTCGTACAATGGCTTGTTGAAATCCCCCTGCTTTAATATACCTTCAAATTCTCCGCTAATTTTATACAATTGCAAAGCTCCTAAGTTCCCAGCTGAACCTTTAATGGTGTGGACAATTCGCATAATCTCTACCAGCTTTTCTTGTCCTTTAAGACGCTCAATATCGCGCAATGCGTCCTGGCCGTGAACCCTTAGAGCACCCAAAAGTTGTTCTAGAAAATCAACTTTACCACCTGTTCTGAGCAATGCACCTTCTACATCGAAGCCAGGAAGGTCCTCTGGCCCTAATTCAAACCCTGTTGAACTCTGTTCGTTCTTTAAACCAGATCCAGTGCTTGTGATTGGCTCATTTGGTGGATCCGTCTGGGGTTTTAGGTACTTAACCAAGACGTGAAATAATTGCGTCGCATCGATTGGCTTATTAATCTGATCATTCATGCCACATTCAATATTGCGCTTTTGTTCCTCCTCAAACGCATGGGCTGTCAATGCCACTATTGGAACATCTTTGATTGCAGTATCTAGATCTCGTATTCGACGAGTTGCCTCTCTGCCATCCATAATTGGCATCTGAATATCCATAAGTACAACATCGAAATTAATTGTTTCTGATTGCTCTAGCAGGTTAAGCGCTTCAAGTCCATTGCACCTAATCGTAACATCAAAGCCCTCTAACGTGAGCAATTCATAGGCAATTTGCTGATTAATTTCATTGTCTTCAACAAGTAGGATACGCGCTCCTCGATAATCATCCAGTTTCTTCTGGTCCAATTTGTCTGAATATCGATTTGAAAACGCTGTTCCGTAGCCAAACAGCTCAATCATACAGTCATACAAGTATGATGGATTAACGGGCTTATCCAGAAAGTGCTTAATCCCCAATATTTTTGCTTCTTGAACTACTTCTTCACGACCGTAAGCTGAGATCATCATGACATTGTGACTTTCATAATTCAACGATAGCGACTGCAGTTCACGGGCTGTCTCAAGTCCACTTAAGCCTGGCATCATGTAATCCAATATAATCAGATCAATTGGAATTTTCTTTTCGGTGAGGAATGATAACGCCGCTTCACCAGAACCCACCTCATACACCTCAAGCTTAAACGCTTTAAGCATTCTACTGATAATCCTGCGTGATTCGCTATTATCATCTACAACCAAAGCGCGCCGCCCCCTTAAGGACTCTGGATAAATCGTCGCTTTTGAAGGATCATCCACATAATTGAAAAGGACATCAAACGTGAAGGTGCTCCCCTTATCATATTCACTCTCCACAGCAATCGAGCCACCCATCAACTCAACAAGTTGTTTGGAAATAGTAAGACCAAGGCCTGTCCCACCGAATCGCCGGGTTGTTGAGGCATCTGCCTGGGTAAATGGCGAGAATAATCTGGCTACCTGCTCCTTTGTCATACCAATTCCAGAGTCAATAATTTGGCAGTGCAAGCGCACCTCTGAGGAGCTTTCAATCTCATGACTAATTTTAACGATTACTTGTCCTTGGTTTGTAAATTTCAGTGCATTATTGACAAGGTTAGTTAAGACTTGGGTAAATTTCAGAGAATCGCCAATTAGATGGGCTGGCATGCTATTTTCAATATCAAAAAGTAACTCTACTTGCTTTTCTTCTGCCTTGAATGTAAGCAAGTTAGAAAGCTGACTTAAAATTTCATAGAGGACAAAGGGATGCTTATCCAACTCGACCTTATTCGCCTCAATTTTAGAGAAATCCAAAATATTATTGATGATTGACATCAAAGCGTTAGCCGAGCGATGCAACTTCCTATTGTAATCAAGCTGTTTTGCAGTGAGGTCTGTTTTCGACATTAACTCGGCAAATCCAACAATTGCGTTCATAGGGGTTCGAATTTCATGACTCATATTTGCCAGGAAAAGACCTTTTGCTTGGCTCGCTTCAGTAGCCCTCTCTTCCATTATCTTTGACAATGTTAAAGCTTCGGATACTTGATCTTTCAGGAGATTCGTTTTGATCCCATAAAACAATATAATAATAAATGATAACAGGATTAAGTGAACAAAGGTGCGGTACTGAATAACTAGATCGCGCAGCCCAATTTCTCCGTAATTTTCGTAAGGATGTAGCTTGAGCGCCTTTAGGGTATTATGGACACTTTGATAGTTTTGCGGCACAGTCCAGCCGCCAATATAGGCATCCATAGCAGCTGGGTCAGATGCTTTCATATTCATTAGAGCAAGTGCGACTTGATGGGAAAGTTCATCACTAATATGGTGGGTCTTCCCTAGTGGCCATTCTGGGTATAATGCCGTTGACAAGTAAAAAGGGAAATTAGGATCTTGCTTAGCGTTAAGAACCCTAACCTGATTCTGCTGAATGAGCCCTTCCATAATCATTCTTTCAATGGTATCAGAGCGAACCGTACCTGCCTGAAACTGACCTGACAATACGTCTAATACGACTTGGTCATGAGTCCCTAAAAAGGTAGTACTCTCGAAAAAACTGTCTGGGTCTATTCCTTGTTCGGATAGCTCCATCCAAGCCATTTGCCATCCCCCAAAGGAATCGCTATCCACTGCAGCAAATTTTGTTCCTTTAAGGTCTGCTAAATCATTGACTGCAGGGTTATCCATAGCAGAAAAGATTACTCCACCAAAACTTAATACTGTTTGGTTGAGTTTAGAATTTAATAAAGTAACTAAACGACTCACATCATAATTAACCTCCAAGTCAACATACATGGAAGAATTGACAAGTATAAAATCGACTTCTTCATTCTCGACACTTTTGTTTACATCTTCAAAAGCCAGTGGCACAATCTGAAACTCGTGTTCGGGAATATGAAGCTGAAGAAAATCAGCTGTAGCACCCCATTCCTGAAGGCACTGTTCTGGCCCACGCTTTGCAAGCACACCAATCTTGATGACATGCTGATCATGGTGGGTGATTGTACACACCTCTTTAGTGGCTAGCGGCTCGTTATCAAGAAATATAGTAAGAACTGTGATTATACATAGAATTACAATAATTAAATAATATCCTTGATATTTTTTAATTGCTTTACTCGTAAAAATTTCCATAACCGCCCTCCGGACGAAGCACATTATACTCGATTTATTTGTATAATTAATCTTATCACATAATGTGAAAAGATAAATAGAAATGCAATAAATATATTTCATTAATTAAATTAAACCTTAATTTCCAGCATACCACAACGAAAATGGTGATTGAATCGTTCAAGATCTTCAAATTATCGATTAGCATCTTTGCTTTTTGATTCTGAAATCGCTTTAAGATCTTAGAAGGGATTACCCCTAATTATTAAGAGATTTTTTGCTAGGCAATCTTTTATCGCCATGAATAATTCCACTGTGGCATGAAAGGATTTTTTATTTTTTACGCGCCTATTAGCAGCCACCTTACAACATTTTTCAGAGAAGTCATAACCTTATTATTTTGAGATAAATTGTATGATAGGTCTTCAATGACCACTAGGGACAGTCCCCAATGGTCAGTTGTTGACCATTGGGGACTGTCCCTAGTGGTCATTGCGAGACAATGTGATATCCAAAAAGTAAAAGAAAAAGCTGTTACCCGTTATTTAGGCAACAGCTTTTCGTTCTAATGTGATTTAATGATTGCGCATCAAATCTTTGATTTCTGTTGTCAGCGGAATAAGGTCGCTGCGATCAAAGTATTCTACATCAAATTTGCGATTAAGCGCGCCGAAATGTCTGAGACCAAAGGCAATTTTATTGAGGTAGGAGAAGACGGAAATCGCTCCTGTTGGAAAATCATTGGCCTTCTTGCCATAGATGGCACGTAAATCCGCTAGATCACCGTAAATCTCTTCAACAGTTGAGCCATACTGCTTGAGATGTGCTGGGATATTACCAGCTTCAATCATTTCCCCAATTTTTCTGCCAGACATAGCGGCTGCCATACTACCACGGCAAATCCCAATTGCGGTTACATCATTATTGCCAAAGGCAAGTGCCTTGAAGACTTGGTCTTCAGAAACAAAGCCGCCCGTCATAACGATTGCAGGAATCCATAAACCCTCTGCTTTCAGTTTTTCAACAATATTACTAATAGAATTCTCCAGCACAATGGTCGGTTGGCCCCACTCATTCATCATCTTGCAAGGACTGTAACCACTGCCACCGCCCGCTCCATCAAACGTAATCATATCGACACCAGCAGCACTGGCAATGCGCAATAGGGTTTCCTGGTCTTGGTTATCATAACCAGCCATCTTAAAGTAGACATTTTTCAATCCGATTTTACGTAATTCAGCAATGCGCTTTACAAAAAATTCTTCGTCCCAAAGTGGTAGACGGCTGTACTTATAGAAATTAGGACAAACACCAGCGTGATACGCTTTAATAACCTCAGGATCGCTGGGGTCCGGGTGGACAATCAAACCACTGGCCTGCTTCGCCTGGGCCTCCTCAAGTGAATTTAAACGATTAGAAGGTTGGGTTCCTTTAGCCGATTGACCAAATTTAAATTCAATCGCCTCATAACCATACTTCTGGAGCGCAATCTCAGGAACGCCCATCAAATCGTCTTCTGTATTACATTGTAGAACAATCTGCCCGTAACCATGATTATACTTGGCGAAACTCTGATGGATGCGTGCTAGAAATGGAAAATCGGTAATCTTACCTGCTTCAACTTTCAGTTCAGGATCCTTCTGCCGGGCATCCTCACCAATCACACAGGTTACACCTGCCATGGCAGCCCCCGCAAAATAATCCTCCCAATCTAACTTAATTAATGCGGGTAACATCACTGGCATCTTCATCGTAACGGGATGGTACTTGCCGTAAGTCCTCTCCAGTTTGACACTGAAAATATTGGCCGTATCGAAGGTCGCAGCGGCTCCTACCGCCCCAAAAACACGACCATTGATATTGAAATGGCTATAGTCAACGGGGTAGTCTTTTTCTGAAGCAACCTGGTTTGTGCCCGTTGTCGTTGGATAAACGGTGCGTGCACCTAATACTCCGGCTAAGCCGATTTCACACGTTCCAACGCAATCCTCCGTACACAGAGAACACATCCCCGACTGTGGCGAGAGATACGCACTCCTGTTGCGTGTGTTGTTAAATGCTGAAGCAATACCTGGTGAATAGGTCATTTTTACTCCTCCAATTCTCTTTATAAAATTTCTCTTTTCAGGAACAAAATCCTCATCCCTGTTTGTCTATTTGTAGTTTAGCACTATGACAGACCGACTTCAATCGAATATCCAAATTTAAGAATGAGAATCGTTACCAACTAATTGGTCATGCGCCCTGCTAAAAAATCGCTGCGTATTTCTTAATGTTCTTTCAAACTCTTTCTATATTTAAGATTAACCATTAGCACCACACCAATTAGATTGGCAAAATAGACAAAAAGAAAGATCACACTCACCTTTATTTGCAAGGTGCCCGCTACAGAATAGATAACCGAATAGGCGATATTTAGTATCAAGGTCATTACCATCATTAAGAGTCTTATGTTAACCAGAATCTCTTTAAAAGTCTCCATATTGTAGCCTGCATTTTTATCATACCCTGCAATTATAGAAAAATCATTGTTGTTAATACTATTCCCAAATACAAAATACATAATGGTGCACAAAGATAAGCCTAGACCAGGTGCAAATAAAACACCAGCTATGCGGTTTTTATCCATAAAACTCAAAATTAAATGTGCCAGAAATGTCACAACACAAAGTGCAAACAGATAGTGATGACTTTTTTGTTTAGACACATTCTGACTACGACTGCCTCCTTCTATCACCTGCTGGAGATCTGTATTAAATACTTTGGCAATTTCCTGTAAAGTCTCAACACTAGGCTGAGTTTTAGAGTTTTCCCAGTTGGAAATGGCCTGCCTCGTTACATTGAGTTTTGTTGCCAATTCTTCTTGAGACATATTATGCGCTTTTCTTAACAATTGAATATGCTTCCCTAAGGATTCCATTTTGTCACCTCCAACAATAAAGGGTATCTGAAAATTGCTTCAAATTCAACCAAAGTCTATTTACATTACCGCAACAATCTGTTGCATGTCCAAAACACCGTGACAATACCTGATTACATACCACATATGGACTTTTTGAGTGAGAATCATCTAGATTACTGACCATATATGGATTAGAAAGGTCTGAGAATAACAATACCATCCTTAATTGCGAAGGATGGTATTTTGATAGTTTATCTTAGCTTCCCTCGTGCGGCGATGTCTAGTTCTTTAATGACCTGTCCTTGCGCTACCAAGTATGCCGTATCATATAAATTACATACCGGACAAATATGGTTCGGGATAATCTCGATTTTATCGCCAACTCCAACAGAATCACTCAGCTTCTTGCTATAGATGATGCCATGTTCATCGTAGACCTGATCGACAAAAATTCCCCCTGAACTCTTAATATAGCCTTTGCCAACGGTCGTGCTCATCCCGCCCTCACGGCTCTGAGCCGTTAGAGCCTTAGCCCCTGCATCGGTAATCACCCGCTCCACCGTTGGCTTACTAATCACCGTTGTGATCACTGAAGCCGCACATTTTTCGAAAGAACCAAGGATATTTGATTGAGCGACATCCATGAGTGCGTAGGTGCCAATGCGGATTTCTGTAATCCCTGGCATCAGGTCAAAATCATACAAAAAAGGTGGGGTCGATCCAACACTAATCACCTCAAGTTCGTAAGCCAATGCTTTTGCCAATGCGGCGAATTCTAATGTTCTTCTTTGACCTTCGGTGAAAATGGCTTCCAATTCTGCCACAGATTCTGCACGATAGGAATGACCATCATGAGAAAAGATTCCCTTTAAATGAACTGCAGGCTTTGCTTTAATATAATTAACTAAGTTCTCAAAATCATCGAATTCGATTACGCCAGAGCGGTTTTCGCCAATTTCAATCTCAATCAGAACATCGGCAACCAATCCTTCTTCACTAAAAACCGAGTTGATCTCATCGACTTGGTAGTGATTATCAATGCCACAAGAAATGGTTATACGCTTACTAAGGTCTCTGATTCTGCGGATCTTACTGAGCCCGACTATTTGATTCGCGATGAATATATCGCTGATACCATGCTGGGCCATCACTTCCGCTTCACCCACCTTGGCAACTGCAATCCCTTTGGCACCTGCTGCAATCTGCATTTCAGCGATTTCAGGCATTTTATGCGTTTTCGTATGCGGTCGCAAAGTGACTGCTCTAGCATCGGCGACGGCCTGCATCTCCCGAATATTTTTCATTAAAACAACCTGGTCGATCAATAATGCTGGCGTATCAATTATTGAGTAATTCGATTTCATGAGGACCTCCTCTAAATAGCTATTAAAACTGGTCTTTTGACTTATTCATACAACATTTTTTATATTTTTTACCACTGCCACATGGACAGGGATCATTGCGACCAATTTTCTCTGTTTGAACAAACGGAAGCACCTTCGATAAGGCCGCTGACTTAGGGGTGTTGCCCTTGTAAATCCAAAGAGGTGATTTATTATAAAGCTCGACGATTGCTCTATGATATTTCTTCTTGACCTTTGCCTGAGGTTTCTCAGAGTCGGCAAAGATTTCAGCAATAATGTCTGCTGTTTCATAATAGTAATTGAACATAATCGTAATGGTATCGATAAAGTCATATACCTCAACCATATCAGTAACCCCAAATGTTTCTTTAGAAAGTTTCGCGAACTTCTCATGAGCATCTGACCAAATGATCCCCCTAATATGGTAACTCTCACAATCCTCAGCGGTTATCTTGGGATAATCCAGCTGTTCAGCTTGCTGAGCATCTTCATAAACCGCTTGGTACTCCTCGCAGATGCTATAGTAAATATAGTCACCGACAATTTCTGTTTTCTTGAATTTCTCCTTATTTTTGACGACTAAGGCCTTCAATTCTGCAGCGGTCAGCTCTGAATTCATAAGCTCTTGAAGCATCACCGTAAATTGATCCACTTTCAGGACCCCATAGTAAGCTAACATGGCATCTGTATAGCGTACTATTAAGGCATTCATTTGGGTATTTTCCATTTCGTTTATCCTTCCAAATATTATCTTTGTTTACTGCTCAAAACCATCTATTAATGATCAGGCGACTACTTTCCGTCTGATCATACTGCCCATAATCCTTACGATTGTACCTAATCAAAAGTTCAGTTTTAGTATACACTAATCTCTCTATCAGCAACATAATTAACTCAAAAATGGTTGAAGAAAATGCTTAAAATCATAAAGTTGCCACTCTAAATTGTATCTGGTATGATGAAATAGTTATATAAATCTATTAAAGTAGGCTAAATGATGAATAGTGACAATAAATCCGATGCACAAAAGACCGAACACCAACGCAGAGTGCGCTATCAGGGCACACATCCCAAAGATTTTAAAGACAAGTACAAAGAGTTAAACCCTGAATACTATTCAGAGGATATTGCAAGAGTGATTCAAAAAGGCCGTACCCCTGCAGGTATGCATATCCCTGTGTGTGTGAAAGAGATTCTAAAATTTCTACAAATCAAGCCTGGACAACAGGGTCTAGATGCCACGCTCGGTTACGGTGGTCATACAGAGGCCATGCTTGATCGACTTAATGGCTCAGGAAAAATCTACGGGTTGGATGTCGATATGGTAGAGCTCCCGAAGACCACAGAGCGACTCGCTAAGCTCGGCTATAGTCCTGATCTGCTAGAAACACGCATACTCAATTTCTCTGAAATCGATCAACTCGTTGCTGAAGTCGGACCTTTCAATTTTATTCTTGCAGATTTAGGGGTCTCCTCTATGCAACTTGACAATCCCCGTCGCGGCTTCTCATACAAAACAGAAGGTCCTTTAGACCTACGCCTAAACCCCCGTCGCGGTCGAACCGCCGAGAAGCGACTTAGAAAAATCTCCCTCCATGAAATGCGGGGTATGCTCACGGATAATGCCGATGAGCCCCATGCAGAAATTATCGCTAAGGCAATTGTTGCTTATAATGAAACAGGGAAACACCTGATGACTACCACCCAGCTCAGCGATTTAATCACTGAGGCCCTTATGCAAGGTGTACCGAAAATTACGGATGAAGAAATTAAGAAGTCTTGTCAGCGCTGTTTCCAAGCCATTCGCATCGATGTGAATCGTGAGTATGAAGTGCTAGAAGAATTTCTCAGAAAACTGCCTGACGCTCTAGCACCAGGAGGTCGTGTGGCGATCTTAACCTTCCACTCTGGCGAGGATCGACTCGTCAAAAAGTCATTTAAAGGTTTAGCCCAAGACGGTATTTACAGTGAAGTCGCGCGCAGACCCATCCAGCCTTCAATCGAAGAAATCTATGCCAACAGCCGCTCCCGCTCCGCTAAATTACGGTGGGCGATTAAGGTTTAATGCAGTTTTAACATATATTCCCTCGATCTCCCGCAAAATAGCAGAGAAAAGCGGAACACCATAATGATTGGTGTTCCGCTTCTTATTCTCGATAAATTTTAGCTAGAAGATCACTTTTTAACTAAGCATTTGTTGGTTTTTCCTTGCTGAAACCAACAACATCATCGGCCTTCTAAGTTCATCTAGCATATCTGGGATTGAACCGAGCATTTCTTCTGGTGGCTTAGGTTCAACAACACCTGTGATTTCAAAATCATTCTTTATTAGACAATTTAAATAGGATGTTAGCGTCCTGTGATATTTGACCACCTCTACGCCCAAAAAACTGGTCTGACGATCCCCTTCACTAAAATATTGATCAACTGGCCAATGTAATCGGTTCCCCGCATTATCATAATACCAAATTTGTGGACCCTGAGCTGTAAATATCGGATGCTCCACTGAGAAAACAAGGTCACCACCGTCAACCAAACAATGCTTAATTCTAGCTAGTATATCTTCAAATGACCGAAGATAGTGAAAGGCCAAAGAGCTGATTACCACATCGAAAGTATCTGAAGGGAATTCGATTTCTTCCATGGGCATGCAAACATATTGGATTTTATCGGATTCAGTCCTCATCTTTGCTTCATTCACCATTTTTTGCGAGATATCGACTCCAACAACATTTTGCGCACCATGGTTAATTGCATACTGGCAGTGCCACCCAAAACCGCATCCCAAATCCAGTACACGCTTCCCACTAAATTCTGGTAATAATTTCTCTAACTCACGCCATTCCCCAGCTCCTTCAAGACCGAGTCTTGAGCGCCTCATGCCACTGTATTTTTCAAAAAAAACTTGTTGGTCATATATGTTTTGTTGCATAGTTTGCCACCTCACCTTACATCATGATATTTATGAGCCATAACGGACTACTTTTCACTTTTTGGGTGAGTCGTTATTTCCCCGCTATTTCCATCTATCGTAATCTCATCGCCAGTTTTAAACCGCTTCACTGCTTCGGCCACTCCAACAACCGCTGGAATCCCATACTCTCTAGATACAATCGCTCCGTGCGTCATCATACCTCCAACTTCTGTAACGATCCCACCTGCCCTTGCAAACATTGGGGTCCAGCCTGGGTCCGTAAAACGCGTCACAAGAATCTCACCAGCTTGCAGAATATCATCATCGATATTACTGATAACCCGCACTTTGCCTCGTATAATACCACCAGAAACCCCAAATCCCTTAATCGAATTGTTGTCGTTAGTATGTTGTGGTTTCAAAATCAGTCCATTTGAAAGCATGGCAAAGGGAGGTGTTTTTCCTTGTGCTTCCGCATAGTTCCTCTCTCTAATAGCCAGTATTTGCGGATCACAACCACCATTATATTTTTCATTTAAGGTCATAAATGGATTATCAACTAGCGTGCGATATTCTTTAAAGATGCGCATAATCGTATGCTTCGGATACTCCCTCAGCACCA
>CAZVAO010000017.1:12568-27004 GCA_964625175.1 uncultured Clostridiaceae bacterium | reverse complement strand
GAATACGAAATCTAAATGCATCTGCTAGTCCCTATTGATTCAATTAAGGAAACACTGGCTATGAGCCCAAAAAACATCAATTCCTGAAAGGCTGCTGCCCAAAGCGGTAACCTTTCATTATTTTTTTTCATTAAATGTTTAGTGAACACTATGCCAAAACGTCAGATTTATTGGTGAGAAGAAATTGCTCCTTTCCTGTTGCGCAAGTGGCGGGCTTAAAGGCACATGCGAAAACGATATACGACTATCCATAAATGAGCTGAGTCAATAATAAAAAAGATATCCGGATCAACTTGATCCAAATATCTTTATCGTTTTACCTAACCAATGATTAGGTCGGTAATACGAACCCAGCCAGCGCTCCATAAACAGCTAATGCACCCCCGAGGAGCACATAGATTCCCCTAAGAAGGGGACGTGGCAAAATTCTTTGTAAGACTCCCCGCTGCTTGAATGCCCATTCCCAATTAAAAATCCCTGCGCCAGCGATTAAAGCACCTATTAGAATAATCCCCAGTCTGCCTAGCAATGCTTGCATATGATTTCACCTCACAAAATAATAACAATAGTATACCACTATCAGTGCCAACTTTGTGAACCACACCACTGGCTAACTGAGAATACTTTCATCTTTTTCTTGAAGAACGCTTAAAAAACAACGTTATTTATATCCATAAGGATCATAATGTATAGCCATTGAAATGAAACGGCTCGATGCGAAATTGTTTCATCACTAATCGAGCTTTCTACTATTTTATGCTCAAATTTTTAAACTTCAATTAATCATATTGGTACTTTGGGGACTGTCCCCATCGCGACAATTTTGTCGTTTGGGGGACAGTCCCCCAATACGAAATCTAAAACCCCAAAATGTGCAATTTCAGTATTGTGGATTGCGATTTAGTATTTAATGAACAGAACTACCCGTTTCTAGGGCAGTTCTGTTTGTTTTATTTTTGTCGCTGCGCGATATCGCTACGATATTGCATGCCTTTAAAACGAATTTCACTGACCGCAACATAAGCTTTCGCAGTAGCTTCTTTAATGCTCTTCGCCAAAGCCGTGACCCCGAGGACTCGTCCACCATTCGTTACAATTTCGCCACCCTTAATAGCTGTACCAGCGTGAAACACCAAGATATCATCCGCTACTTGCTCTAATCCTGAGATTGGGTAGCCCTTCTGATAGTTTGTGGGGTAACCGCCAGAAGCTAAGATCACACAGACCGCAGCCTTATCAGACCACTGAACCCGCTGCTCATGAAGCGTACCGTTAGCACATGCCATCATGATTTCAACTAAATCAGATTGTAGCCGCGGTAATACGACTTGGGTTTCAGGATCCCCAAAACGGCAATTATACTCAAGTGTCTTCGGTCCATCTTTGGTTAGCATGAGCCCAGCATAGAGTACCCCGCGATAGGTAATCCCCTCAGCCTTAAGCGCCTGCAAAGTCGGCTCTAGAATCGTCTCAACAGCAATCCGATAACTGACCCCTGAAAGAATTGTGGTAGGAGAATAAGCCCCCATTCCACCTGTATTGGGTCCGATATCCCCATCGTAGGCTTGTTTATGATCTTGCGCGGTGACCATTGGGACGATGGTTTCGCCATCTGTGAAAGCTAAAAGGGAGACCTCTTGGCCAACCAAAAATTCCTCGATGACCACTTCTCTCCCCGCATCACCAAATAGTTTGTCCTCCATCATACTGTGAACAGCCTCTTGGGCCTCGTACTGGTTCTCGGCAATAATAACCCCTTTGCCTGCCGCCAGTCCGTCCGCCTTAATCACTATTGGGAATGTCTGCTCTGCTAAATAAGCGATTGCTTCCTGGTAATCCCTAAAGCTCGCATAGTGGGCAGTAGGAATGTGATACTTTGCCATCAATTCTTTAAAGAAAACCTTGCTGGCTTCGATTCGCGCAGCCGCTTGATTTGGGCCAAATACTTTTAGCCCAGCAGCCTCGAAGAGATCCACAATTCCCATTGCTAACGGTTGCTCAGGTCCTACGACCGTTAAATCAATCTTCTCATATAATGCAAATTGGAGTAGGTCATCCATAGCGGTTGCTTGGATATCGATGCAAATAGCGTGTTCGCCAATCCCCGGGTTGCCTGGGGCTGCATAAAGCTCTGTAACTAAAGGACTCTGCGCCAGTTTCCAGGTAATCGCATGTTCACGTCCGCCACTGCCAATAATTAAAATTTTCACTATGTCACCCTCTTAATGTTTGAAGTGCCGAATCCCCGTGTGAATCATCGCCATCCCGCGTTGGTTAGCCGCATTCGTTGAGTCTTCATCGCGTATCGATCCACCTGGCTGGATAATCGTTGAAATACCATATTGCGCAGCCTCCTCGACAACATCCGAGAAGGGAAATAAGCCATCCGAAGCCAATACCGCACCTTGACAGGCCTCCCCACCTCGATTCAAAGCGTAGCGTGCTGCATCGATGCGATTGACCTGACCGCACCCAACACCTAGAGTCTGCCCGTTTTTAACCACAACAATTGAGTTGGATTTTACATGCTTAATCAACTTCCACGCAAATTCTAAGTCTGCTTGTTCTTGGGCACTTGGCTGCTCAATCGTCACAACTTTCCATTTTTCATCAGCAATTGGAATCGCATCGGTTTCTTGTACTAAATAGCCACCCAAAATGGTTCGCACCTCTAAATGATGTGCAGACCCTTCCCGCATATTAGGAATTTCCAAAACACGCATATTTTTCTTCTTCTTAAAAATTTCAAGCGCCTCATCACTATAGCCTGGTGCAATAATAATATCTAAGAAAATTTTGCGCATTTCTTTAGCTAACGCCTGATCTACTGGTCTGTTTAAGGCCACAATCCCACCAAAAATGGAAACAGGATCGGCATCATGGGCCATTTTATAGGCCGTCAAAATATCTTCAGCCACTGCAGCCCCGCACGGATTCGTATGCTTAACAGCAATTGCGGCAGGTTGGTCAAACTCAAGTATCATACGCAGTGCGGCGTCGGCATCATTATAGTTATTGTATGACATCGCTTTGCCTTGCAATTGAATCGCCCCTAAAATACTAGGTCCCTTTGCCCCAGTTCTATAAACAGCGGCCCGTTGATGGCCATTCTCACCATAGCGCAATTCTGCATGTTTTTCGCCACCAAACGTGATCTCTGTGGGAAATTTCACGTTGCTGAGATAATTGCTAATCAGAGAATCGTAATGTGCTGTATGCCCAAAGGCTTTAGCGGATAAGGCCAAACGCTGTTCGTAACTCAAATCACCCTCTTGTTGCAACGCTGCGATAACCTCCTGATAATCTGCTGGGTCACATAAAACGATCACATCGCGGAAGTTCTTTGCCGCAGAACGCAGCATGGAAGGACCCCCGATATCAATATTCTCAATCGCCAACTCCATAGTGACATCGGGCTGAGCGATTGTCGCTGAGAAGGGATATAAATTCCCAACAACCATATCAATCGGCTCAATCTGCTGTTCAGCAAGGGTGGTCATATGAGCAGGCAAATCACGCCGTGCTAAGATTCCTCCGTGGATTGCGGGATGAAGTGTTTTCACGCGGCCGTCAAGCATCTCAGGTGATTGTGTAACGGATTCAACGGAGCGAACAGGAATACCGGCATCCTGAATCCGCCGGAAGGTGCCCCCTGAGGATACGATTTCGATGCCCAACTCATGAAGTCGCTCTGCCAATTCAACAATACCCGTTTTGTCGTATACACTCAGTAATGCTCTTTTAATCATATTGATATCATTCCCTTCGAATTTCAATAATTGGCTAAGGCCCTCTTCGTTCAAGGGCCTTTTTTTGATTAACTATTCAGAGGCAAAATATGAACCCGCCGCCCATCCACTCTCAAGCGATGATCTGCAAAGAGTCCAATGGCCTCTACATATAAACGATGCTCGATCTTCAGCACTTTCTGCTGTAAGCTATCAACCGTCTCATCTTCAGCAATTGCAACGGCCTCTTGGAGAATAATCGGTCCCGTATCGATGCCGGTATCCACAAACATGATGGTTGCACCGCTCACTTTGACACCATAATCTAAAACCTGCTGGTGGACATGCTGGCCGTAACAGCCCTTTCCACCAAAGGATGGCAGTAATGCGGGATGGGTATTCATAATTCGGTTGGGATAGGTGTTGACGAATTCATCACTGAGGATGCTCATGAATCCAGCTAAAATAATCAAATCCACTTGATACGCCTCTAATGCCTCTGCAATCGCCTTGCTATGTAAAACAGGATTCGCATAGTGGCGCGGTGAACAAACGATACCGGGAATTTGCGCCATGCGCGCACGTTCCAGAGCATAAGCCCCTTTACGTGAACTAATCACAACCGCGACCTCTGCATTGATCTCTTCATTCACACAGGCGTTGATAATCGTTTGCAGATTCGTTCCGCCTCCTGATACCAACACCGCTAAACGTGTTTTAGCCACGATAAACTGTTCCTTGACCTTCGATCACACGTCCAATGACGTAGGCTTGCTCGTATTCTGCGTTTAGCGCCTTCAGAACGTTTTCAACATGGTTCTGATGAACAGCGAGCGCCAAACCAATACCCATATTGAACGTACGTAACATCTCCGACTCCGCAATCTGACCTTTTTCTTGTAAGTAGTTAAAAATCGGACGCACAGGCCAGCTCCCAAGATTAATTTCACAGCCCATGCCTGCGGGTAACATGCGCGGAATATTCTCAGTGAAACCCCCGCCCGTGATATGAGAAATACCATCAATATAGCCTTTGCGTATAATTGGTAAAACGTCTTTAATGTAGATTCGGGTCGGCGTCAGCAACTCCTCACTGACAGTCTTGCCCAGTGCCTCGACATAAGAATCAATTTTAAGACCAGCCACTTCGAACATGACTTTACGGACTAAAGAGAAGCCATTACTGTGGACCCCGCTGCTGGCCACCCCTATAATCGCATGTCCAGGCGCAATTGTCGTTTTCGGCAGCATCTGCTGGCGATCAACAACGCCAACGACAAAACCTGCCGTGTCGTATTCACCCGCTTGGTAAAACCCAGGCATCTCAGCTGTTTCTCCACCGATTAAGGCACATCCTGCTTGAATACAGCCATCAGCAATTCCGGACACCAGATCTTTCACTTGATAAGGCAACAACTTTCCGGTTGCAATATAATCAAGGAAGAACAAAGGCTCGGCCCCCTGTGCCAAAATGTCGTTGACACACATCGCAACAAGGTCAATCCCCACCGTATCGTGTTGATCGGCCATGAAAGCCACCTTCAATTTAGTTCCCACTCCATCCGTTCCTGAAACCAGCACGGGCTCTTGATATTTCGCAGCATCAAAGGCAAATGCGCCACCAAATCCACCAAGCTCCGTTAAAACTTCTGGACGGAATGTGCGCTTAACGATTCCCTTGATCTCTTCGACAGCCTGATTGCCTGCGTCGACATCAACACCAGCGTCTTTATAGGATAGCCCTTGCTTTTTAGTCATCGCTCGTCACCTTCCCTGCAAAATAATTCTTAGTAAAACAAGCCGTACAGAACTCGCCCTGCTTGCCACTCAGTGCTTCATGGAGTCCTTCAATGCTCAAATAGGTGAGGCTGTCCGCACCAATAAATTCGCGAATTTCCTCAACGCTATTATTAGCAGCAATGAGATTATAGGTTGTTGGTGTGTCGATCCCATAGAAACACGGGCTGATATACGGCGGCGACGAAATGCGCACGTGTACTTCTTTGGCACCCGCTGCCTTGATGATTCTAATCAATGACTTAATTGTTGTTCCTCGCACGATGGAATCGTCGACCAAAACGACTCGCTTCCCGTGAAAAACCTCAGGGATTGGACTCAGCTTCAGGCGAACCATCAGTTCTCGTTCTTCTTGATTAGGTGAGATAAAGGTGCGAGCCACATATCGATTCTTAATTAAACCTTCGGTAAAAGGAATCCCCGAAGCCACTGCGTAACCGACTGCCGCAGAACGCCCAGAATCCGGTACCGGGGTGATAATATCTGCTTCCACCGGTGCTTCTTTGGCTAAACGCTCACCCATTCTCTGTCGCTTAAGATAAACAGACTTTCCATTAATGGTGGAATCGGGCCGTGCAAAATAGATATATTCAAAAATGCACATGCCGCCTTTGCCACTTTTACAACTCATTTTATGGCTTTGCAACCCATTTTCATCGATAATAATTAACTCGCCAGGCTCAACATCACGGATCAACTCAGCTCCGATAGTGGATAATGCACACGATTCAGAAGCTAATACCCAAGCATCACCCAGTTTTCCTAAACACAGCGGCCGAATCCCATCTGGATCACGCAAACCAATCAGTTTATCATTATAAATCATAACGACACTATAGGCCCCTTTGACGCGATCAACGACCTGTTGCAAAGCCCAAACAGGGTCTGCATGTCGATAGCGGGCAATAATATTCAGAATACATTCGGTATCACTGTCTGTTTGAAATAAATAGCCATCCGTCTCGAATTGACGCCGAATTGTGTTGGCATTTACCAAGTTGCCATTATGGGCTAGAGCGAGTCCACCATTCTGATAGCGGGCTACGATTGGCTGGGCATTCATAATGCCCTTACCACCAGCAGTGGAGTAGCGCGTATGCGCAACGGCCACTTTATCATTGGGGCGGGTTAGCTGTTGGAGGTTTTCTTTCGTAAAGACATCCGCCACTAAACCCTGGCCTTTATGAGAAGCCATGGTCTTGCCATCACTTACCACAATTCCTGCACTTTCTTGTCCGCGATGTTGCAGAGAAAAAATCCCAAAATAGGCTAAGCGGGCAAGATCAATGTTTGCTCCATAAATGCCGAAAACGCCGCACTCTTCCCCTATTTTATCTGTTGTTGGTTCATATAACATCCGATTGACTCCTTCCAGCACTCAGCAAGATCTGCTAGCGGCAGGTGGATCGATGTATCATTCACAGTTACACTGAAATCGCTACCTTCGACTGTCCCCAATTTGTAGACAGGTAATTGATAGCTTGCAGCTAATTCAAAGACATTCTCAACTAAATGGCTACTTACAACGACACGCGAATGACTCTCATTAAAGAGCAGCACATCACGGCGTTGACCAGGCACATTAATGCAAACGTTTAGGCCTTTTCCACCCGCTATCGCTTTCTCAGCCAGCGTCGTAATTAAACCACCATCTGAGACATCATGTGCAGAATTTAGAAGTTGCTCTTTGGCTGCTTGAACAAGGAATTTCTGTAAACGCGCTTCGACATCTAGATCAACCAGCGGAGGATTGCCCGTGGTTTGATTATGAACGGTTGCAAGATATTCACTGCCACCCAGCTCATAACCGTACTCACCAATCAAGAGAATTTGGTCACCCTCTTCTTTAACCGCCGAAGTGATAACATCATCAATATTTTCAAGCAAACCGACCATACCAATGGTTGGTGTCGGGAACACGGCCTTGCCATTTGTTTCATTATAGAAACTAACGTTTCCGCCAGTGACAGGTGTATTAAGCGCTAAACACGCATCGCCCATCCCCCGCAGTGCTTCTTTAAATGTGTAGAAAATCTCGGGTTTCTCTGGATTACCAAAATTGAGACAATTGGTAATGGCTAGTGGAACAGCCCCGCTACAAGCTACGTTACGTGCCGCTTCAGCCACGGCTGCCTTACCACCCTCATAGGGATTGAGGTAAACGTGGCGTGGATTACAATCTGCAGATAAGGCTACGCCTTTGGGCGTTCCTTTAATGCGGATGACTGCTGCATCAGATCCAGGAAGTACAACGGTGTTTGTGCGAACCATATGATCATATTGACGGTAAACCCATTCTTTACTGGCTACATTCGGGCTGGCTAATACCTGCAAGAAAGCTTTTGTCAAATCTTCTGGCTCTGCTATTTGGTCGACGGTCCATGCTTGGACTTGATCCAGATAGGCGGGACGACTGGCTGCAGCATGAACGATTGGTGCCTCATCGGCTAATAAGGTTGCCGAAATATTCGCAACCACCTCGTCCCCATAGCGCACCCGCAAAATGCCATCATCGGTCACTTGACCAATGACAGTCGCATCTAAATCCCATTTCTTAAGAATCTTCTCAACCTCAGGGATATTGCTTGGTTCAACAATCACTAACATGCGCTCCTGTGATTCCGAAAGCATAATTTCATAAGGAGACATCCCTTTTTCACGAAGTGGTACTTTGGCAACATCAAGATCGATTCCGTTCCCTTCGCTGCTGGCCATCTCAGCGGCAGAAGAAGTAAGCCCGGCAGCACCTAAATCTTGCATACCGACGACTACATTTGCTTTAATGAGCTCTAGACAGGCTTCAATCAGTAATTTTTCCATGAAAGGATCCCCGACCTGCACCGACGAACGCTTTGCAGTCGATTCCTCACTGAGCTCAACAGAAGCAAACGTTGCACCGTGGATGCCGTCACGACCTGTTTTTGCACCAATCAACATCACCGCATTGCCGACACCTGAGGCGACGCCAAGACGAATATCCTCATGATTTACCAAACCTACCGCCATAGCATTAACCAGAGGATTGCCCTTGTAGCTGTCATCGAAGAACACTTCTCCGCCGACCGTTGGAATCCCCAGACAGTTGCCATAACCAGCAATCCCTGCGACCACGCCACTCAACAGATAACGAACATGCGGGTCATCAATCTTGCCAAAGCGCAAACTATTCAGTGAAGCAATTGGACGGGCGCCCATGGTAAACACATCGCGGACAATGCCGCCAACACCTGTTGCCGCCCCTTGATAGGGTTCAATGGCAGAAGGATGGTTGTGACTTTCCATTTTAAATACAATTGCCTGATTATCCCCAATATCCACGATCCCGGCGTTCTCACCAGGGCCCTGTAACACTTGTGGACCTTCAGTCGGTAGTTTCTTTAACTCAGGCTTAGAATGCTTATAGCTACAATGCTCCGACCACATAACACTGAAGATTCCAACCTCAGGATAGCTCGGTTTGCGACCCAGCAAATCACAGATCCGATTGTAATCCACATCACTAAGTCCCATTTCACGCCAAATTTTATTTTTTTCAATGTCTATAATATTCATTATTTTGTACTCCAATGTTGCAAGATTGAGTCAAAGATCACTTTACCATCTACAGATCCCAAAATTGACTCTGCTGCGCGTTCTGGATGCGGCATCATGCCACAGACATTGCCCTGTTTATTCACAATACCGGCTATATTTTGGATTGCACCATTAGGATTCGCTTCAGGAGTTACCAGACCTTGATCATTTACATATCGAAGAATGATTTGACCATTCGCTTCTAATTCGGCCAAGGTTGCAGCATCGGCAAAGTAATTCCCATCCATATGCGCAATGGGGATGTTGAGAACCTGACCCTCACAAGCTGCATAGGTGAACGGCGTGTTATTATTCTCAACACGCAAATTAACGTGGTCACAGCGGAATTGCAAGTGATTATTGCGTAAGAGTGCGCCAGGTAAAAGCTTGGCTTCCGTTAAAACTTGGAATCCGTTGCAGATCCCTAATAGTAGACCGCCGCGAGCAGCATGAGCAGCGACCTCTTCCATGATGTTGGCAAAACGGGCAATTGCTCCCGAACGCAAATAGTCTCCATAGGAGAAACCCCCTGGAAGAACAAGTAAATCGTATTGTTTTGCTAGTTTTGAATCAGCATGCCAAATATAATCTGTTTCCCATCCCATAACCGATTGGCAGACATGCATGGCATCCGCATCACAGTTGGATCCAGGAAAAACAATAATTCCTGCCTTCATCTTATTCACCAACAAATTCAAACTGGTATTCTTCAATGACAGGATTAGCCAGTAGTTTGGCGCACATTTCATCCACCATTTGAGCGGCCTCAGATTGATTCTGAGCTTCAACAGTTACAAGCATATATTTCCCAATACGAACATCTTGAACCGTATCGTAACCCATGGTGTGGAGGGAATGCATAACAGCACCCCCCTGTGGGTCAAGCACGCCCTCAGATAAGGTGATATAGATTTTAGCAGTAAACATTATTTTTGTCCTCCGATAATACGCGCAAATACCTCTTGATAGGCTTCTTCGACGCCACCGAGATCACGGCGGAAGCGGTCTTTATCAAGCTTTTTACCCGTTGCAGTATCCCAGAAACGACAGGTATCAGGAGAAATCTCATCTGCAAGAATAATTTCACCCTTATAACGGCCGAATTCAATTTTGAAATCAACGAGCGTAATCCCCGTTTTTAGCAATTCTGCCTTCAAGAAATTATTAATTTTATGCGTATAGTCTTTAATGGTAGCAATTTCTTCATCGGTGGCGAGTTCCATTGCTCGAATATGATCTTCGTTAATCACGGGATCGCTAAGCTCATCGCTCTTTAAGCAAAACTCAAGAACAGGGAATGGCAGGGGCTGACCTTCAGGGATTCCTAAGCGACGGCTCATGCTACCTGCTGCAATATTGCGTACGATGACTTCAGTCATCACAATTTCAACTGCCTTTACCAACATCTCACGGTCATTAAGCAATTCAATAAAATGATTTGGAATTCCAACCTCATTACTTAGGCGCTCAAACCAATAGGCAGACATCTGATTATTGATGACGCCCTTGCCGACAATTGTGCCCCGCTTCTGAGCATTAAATGCCGTCGCATCGTCTTTGTATTGAATCCAGTAGATATCTGGATTATCGGTTCTAAATACCTTTTTTGCTTTGCCTTCGTACAGTTGCTCTAGTTTTTGCATGATTATTCCTCCAAAAATTTATTATTATAATCCGACACGACTAAAAATAGTATCCACATGCTTCATGTGATAGGCATCATCAAAGAAGAAGTCAAGTTCTTCAACAGTAAAATGCTTCATTACCGCTTCATCTGCTAGTAGAATCTGTTGGAATGGGCGTTGTTCATCCCATGAAACCATGGCGTTACGCTGCACGAGATCATATGCCTCTTCGCGGCTGAGGCCTTTGTCAATCAAACTTAGTAAAATGCGCTGTGATGAGGTAAGCCCTTGGCTTAAGGCGATGTTGCGGCGCATATTCTCTGGATAAACATGAAGATCTTTCACAATTGTTGTAAATAATTTGGTCATATAATTCACTAAGGCTGTGGCATCTGGTAAAATGATTCGCTCGACAGAAGAGTGCGAAATATCACGCTCGTGCCAAAGGGCCATATCCTCAATGGAGGCGCTTGCGTAACCCCGCAACACGCGGGCCATCCCTGTAATCCGTTCGCAACGGATTGGGTTACGCTTATGAGGCATTGCAGAGGATCCTTTTTGATTTTTACGGAAAGGCTCTTCCACTTCCCGTGTCTCGGTTTTTTGTAGACCGCGAACTTCGGTAGCAAATTTCTCAAGGGAACCACCGATAATGGCTAGGGTCGTCATTAAATGCGCATGACGATCACGCTGCAAGGTTTGAGTTGCAATTGGAGCAGGATTTAAACCCATCTTTGCACAGACATACTCTTCGACAAACGGTGGAATGTTGGCGAACGTGCCTACCGCACCTGACATTTTGCCAAATGCAATATTCTCACGAGCAAATTTCAAACGCTCAATATCGCGTTTAATCTCAGCGTACCATAAAGCAAATTTTAAACCCAAGGTTGTCAACTCGGCATGCACGCCATGGGTTCGGCCCATCATAACCGTGTGCTTGTATTTACGTGCTTGTGTTGCCACGACTTCAGCCAATTCTTCCAGATCACCAAGGATAATATCGACGGCTTCAACGATTAAAGAGGAAAGTGACATATCGACAATATCGGTTGAAGTTAATCCATAATGAACCCACTTTTTCTCTTCGCCTAAAGACTCCGAAACACACCGAGTAAAAGCGACGACATCATGACGCGTTTCCGCTTCGATTTCCAGAATGCGTTCCACATTAAATGCTGCCTTCTCTCGAATCAAATCAACATCCTCTTTGGGAATATGGCCAAGCTCTGACCATGCTTCACAAGCATAAATCTCGATATCTAACCACGTTTTGAATTTGTTCTCCAGCGTCCAGATCCGAGCAATCTCAGGTCTTGTGTAACGATCTATCATTTTTTCATATCCTCCACATAAGCGGCTACGCCGATTTTTTGTAAGCGGTCATTCTTAGCTAAGGCAGCTGTTGCGGTCTGGGCCTTGTGCATTTTAACTTTTTCAGCAATCTCGGGATACTTAATTCCCAATATCTGCATTGCCAAATAAGCCGCATTGCGCGAGCCATCAATTGCTACGGTTGCCACAGGGACACCAGGGGGCATTTGGACGATTGAATATAAAGCGTCAACTCCATCCAGATTCTTTGATTTTAGCGGCACCCCAATAACGGGCAGGTGGGTATGTGCGGCGACGACCCCGGGAAGATGGGCTGCCATTCCAGCAGCGGCAATAATGACTTCTAAACCGCGTTCTGCTGCACTCCCCGACCACTTAGCCGTATTGTGTGGTAGGCGATGGGCGGAAGAGACAACAATCTCATACGCTAGATCATATTTCTCTAAAACATCACAACATTTCTTCATTTCCGGTAAATCCGAATCGCTACCTAAAATAATCCCAATTTTTGCACTCATTCAAGTACCTCCTCTATGATTTTACTTCAAGCAAAAAAGTCGAACTAGCTATTGAACTTATTCTACATTACGACGCAAATTACCTTTGATAATCTCGCACAATAAGTTCAAAACTCGATCCGACTCCTTAATAATTAATCTAAAGTTCGAAAGCTTCAATATGTAATCAACGGACAAGCTGATACCCCATCTTGTCCATCTATAATATATCAAAAAACGGGGTCTCTCGTCAACATAATATACGAACAATAAAAACTTTTGTTTTTATATTGTTCGTGTTTAGGACGTTTTTATACCATACTTTCTTATTAATTTATCGCTTTCTTTCGTTTTAGCTATATTCAAGAGAAATTTATCGGCTTCACTCCTGTTCGAATTGATCCCGTACGGCTCCTATTTATAGGTAAATACCATGTACGCTCGCCCGTATGATTATCATAGGCAACTATTCTAGAAGTAGGCGTATACAAATAACTCCATTGAAGCCCCTCATTACCATAATCCACTGTGCATTTGCCATCGGCGCCCCCATATTCAATTCCAAGATCAAACACGCTTTTTCCTAATAGATATGTTGGGATACTTCCCACTGCTAAATCAATGAACACCCCATGCTCACCTTCAATAACATCTTGATAGTCCGCATAATCTCCAGCTACAGCCTTTCCCTGAAATCCCCCGCTGACTAAGCAATAGGGGATCAACTCTTCCCACTTGTAGATTACTTCCCATATCTGCTTATCTTTGATTTGCAATTCCCAATACTGGTGAGAAAACTCGTAGGTGCTCTGCAACTCACACGATTCTGTAATATCTTCTGTGCTCACAGCGATTCGGGTTCCATCTGAATGGGCAAGTGCGCTACCATTAACTCGCCACTCTGAATTGTTAATCATCGTCGACATCTCGTTTATGAATCCTTTCGGGAACACGGCGGCTGCACTTAATCCTTCAATTCTATGAATCTCACCAACGACAGCTATAATGTTCTCTTTTTTAGTGAATTTCGAAACAAATCTGATATCCGCTTCACCTAGATCTATACTTTCTCTTACTGCTAGAGGCAATATTTCAATTTTAATTTCAGCAATATCTCTAACACCAGAATCATAGAAGAAATTCGAAACTCCCAATCCCTTGTCTTTGTTAATAGCTTTCAAGGAAATATTGTAGACTTCATCCCCCTCATTAATGAAGGATGCTGTATCGGGTATTCGAATTTTTGTTATTCCAGACTTATTGGTTTGAAGTTGAGCAACCAGTTCTGGCTCTCCTTCTACTGCCACTTAAACAAAGAGGTCAGTATTCCCGCAAGGATTTCCATTTTGATCCACTGCTAATACGCGTGCGATTACTGGGTGCATTATTAGCCAGCCAAGCGAGATGACTAGTATCAAAGCAGAAAGCATTATCATTGATTTTATTGTTCTCTTCAAAAGCATTTCATCCTTAATTTAATGTTAACCATTTTTCTATTCACCTGGGTCCCATTCTGTTTCAAAAGAAATCGCAATCACGATGATATCGGAGTGTTTGTTAATTAAATCCGGATTCTCGATATACTCAGCTACATTGAGCAAAGGCTCGTCAAGATCAGCGGTCATTAAAACTAATGGGATCTGCTTGTCTGGCGTAATAGCTATATCCCCCAGTTCAATTTTTCGATTCCACTCAAAATCAAATTGTTCTATTACTTTTTCACTTCTAATTATAGTATCATCCATCATTAATGCGAGGCTATAAAAGTGGTTAGTATTCGATAGTTGGAACATCATTTTGATATTTACAATATCAATTTCTGCATCAATAATTATAGGGTGGTTAATGAAGACACGGGGCTCTTCTCCTTGAACATACCTT
>CAZVAO010000017.1:0-12468 GCA_964625175.1 uncultured Clostridiaceae bacterium | reverse complement strand
TCCTTGAACATACCTTGTTCCGGTAATCTTAATCATCTTGATCGAATCATCAATATTCATTTCATAAAGTCTACCACCGATCCCAGAGAGTAAATTTGCCTCATCATCGGGGAGCTCGATTGGTTCTATAGACATTGATTTATCAATTGTCTGACATCCACAAAGCATAAATACAACCAGTATAATCATCAGGATTTCTTCATATTATCTTCTCCTCATCATTTCTTATCAGCAAGTTCCTTACATCTAGCTTACTCCTAAAAAAATTAAAAAGCTACCAATTATTGTAATCAATAGCTTTATAAGTTATTTAGTTGGGCGAACGGCAATTAGTTTATTGATTTTGTGCCCTTGTTCAGAAAACTTCTCCTCATATTCGGTAGGTACATTACCCTCTTTCTCAGAGCTGTTGTGCAAATCGCGTGTTTCAAATAAAATCTTCCAACCATATTCCTTGAGCTCTTCAAGCGAGAACTCAAACAGCCCATCATTATCCGTCTTAAGGTGTAATTCTCCGTTAGGTTTCAGGATTGAGCTATACCTTTTCAGAAACGTGCGATAGGTTAAGCGGCGCTTTGCATGGCGCGCTTTTGGCCAAGGATCTGAAAAATTGAGATAGAGACGATCGATTTCATTCTCAGCGAACGCAGTGTCCAACTTTTCTGCATCAAAGCAAAGCAACGCTAAATTTTCTGGTAAATATTCAATAAATCTTTTTAACGTCTTAACCATCACCTTGCTGAACTTCTCAAGTCCTACAAAATTGACCTCAGGATGTTGCGCACTCATCTCAGAGATAAACCCGCCGAAACCGACACCAATCTCCATGTAGATTGGATCATCGGTGCCAAAAAAATCGCGCCATTTCCCTTTTACTTCCTCGGGTTTATTAACAACCAGCGGATGCTTTTCTATAATTTCATCTTGATTCTTTGTCGCTCTCAATCGCATAACTTCACCCCATCTAAATTGAAAAACTGATAGGTACAAATCTCCATATCAGTTTAGTTCTATTCGTATGAACCTATTTTATCAGAAAACTGTCACTTTTGCACCCTCTTTCCCATGGGGACAGGTTTACTGTAAACAGGAGGTCCAGTACATTGTTTTACATGGGGACAGGTTCCTTATCAACTCTGCCATCATCAGAGTTCCCAATAGCAGCGTTCCAAAAATAATTGCACACGCTATGCGGTAGCCCCAGCACCCTTGATAACTGACGTATAGAAACCCGATAGCAACTCATTATTCGCTTTAGGTTGACGAAGTAAGCTTCCATATCCAACGGTGACACATCAATGCAAATGCCATCAGGATAGTTTTCAATGATAATGTCATATAATCGTTGATCTTTAACTCTAACTCTTGTATCCATCTCAAGGCATTCATCAAAACCTTCTATATTCATGTACCTTACATATTCCTTTAATGATCCTGCAATATCAGAGCTTAAAATACTCAGAACTAACTTTGAGTCAATGAAAGATGAATGTACTAGGTAACTCTTATAACTGCTCCATTTGTAGTCCATTATCTGCCCAACTAATCCAGCTTTAACTGGATTTTGATGGATATATCGAATTACAGTCAGTAAATATCTTTCATCTTCTACCACTTCACTTTTGAATCGTTCTTCAAATAAATGTCCGGTTCGTTCGTATTTCATGTTGTACCAGTATACATAACTCGATGAAACTTTCTTGATAAAAGCTGAAACCGCAGACAACTCCAAATTGTCTCTGACTAATAGATGAATGTGATTACTCATCAAGCAATAACCCATAATCTCCAAATTACACTCCAGTTTAAAACGTAGCAGAGTGCTAATAAACCTCTCAAAATCTTCTTCTTCATGAAAAATAACTTGCCTGTTTACTCCTCGCTGTATGATGTGATATATCCCTGTACTGCTGATTTTTCTAGCTTGTCTTACCAATATTGACCTCCCTGCAGTATGTTTTTACATATTTTACCATAATAGTTGTTGTAATTCAACTACTCTCAAGGAACCTGTCCCCATGTTAGGATGGGTTTATCAAGGAACCTGTCCCCATGACGAAGAAACAAAAAAAAGAGACTGGATTTCTCCAATCTCTTCATAAACTATGTAAGTCTATTTGCCTCTGCTTCCACCATTACCATTGCTGCCTGAGTTTTGATTACCAGCACCGTTTGCAGAACCAAAGGATCCTTCACCAATGCTCTCATTCGTTAAATCACAGATACCGTCGCCATGAGGACCTTTATTTTCACCCATATTGCCTTGAGCACCTAGTCCTAATGCTTCACCATTAAATTCACAGACGCCGTCACCGTTTTGCCCTAAGCCTTCGCCTAAATGCGCTTGAGCCTGGATTCCAACACCTTCGCCTTCGCCATTAAGCATTGGCTCACATGTGCCATCGCATTCTTCCCCGGTTTGATCGCAGGTGCCATCAGTCAGTTTCAACTCGAGAGCCTCTAAAAATTCGTCAGCTCTCTCTTCAGATAAGCGCCCATCCTCAACCATCGAACTTACTTGATCTTCCTTCTGGTCAAAAAATGCCTGCTGCGATTCTGTCAACAGTCCTGCAGCCTGAGCAACTAACGATCCAACAAACAACAATGATAAAACTAGTGTTACACTTAGTATTTTTTTCATTTTCTTACTTCCTTTCTGTTTATGGCTACAGTATATAACTCAATTGTGAAGGAATTATGATTTCCAAAAAACAATTTAAACTATTGAATTCATCTGATTTGGCTGAAAAATATTGCGCGAACAAATAACCCCCCCCTATTGTACTTGACTCTACTCACCCTTAAAGTCAAGCAATGAGGTTAATACATGTCGGCTTTACAGCCTTCTTGTCTATCTTTTTGAAATCACATCTCTAAACATCCATGTGTTAGAATAGTAAAAGACAATGTGCAAGGGAGAAATAGCAATGGAATGGATCTATACAAAGAATGAAAATAATACAGCCCGTTATGTGCTTGGAACAGTTGGCAAGAATCCACTCATCTGTTTTGGAATAAATCCGAGTACGGCTGCACCAGAAAATTTAGATAACACCGTTAAGTCTGTGCAGCGCATTGCCCACCATAACGGATATGACAGTTGGATTATGCTGAACCTTTATCCGCAACGTGCAACGAATCCTAATGATATGCATCGTAGCTGTGACGTAGCCGCATTACAAGATAACATTCGAGAAATCTCAAGAATCATTCAGCAGTATGATCAACCAGATCTTTGGGTTGCTTGGGGAACGCTCATCAAGAAAAGACCCTATTTGCAACACTGTCTCAAACAGCTGCTTACAGAATTAGCTGGTCAAACGTGTAACTGGGTTACCATAGGGGAACTGACTAAGCAAGGCCATCCTCATCACCCGCTTTACCTTCGAACAGACTCCACCATCAAGCCTTTTGATATTCTGGCTTATGTTGAACAACTGTAATCCATTAAAAACACCTTTTACCCATATAAAAGAGTAGGCGGATGCACCAATCATTTGCTTGCTCTTTTTATGATTAAATCCTAAATTTATTGACCTTTTTGGTAGACATAAAGATATTGACACCACTATAAATCTCCTGTATTATTGTTGCATGTCAAACAGTTGCATATGCAACAATAATATTTTTGCGTGATTGGAGGTTATTATGGGAAGAATTCGAATAGGCAAAGAAATTAGAGCAATAAGTAATCTTTTTAGACGTCGCATCAATGAATCTCAAGATATGCAAGCCATCAATAAAATGACTGGAACCAATGGTTGGATTATCGGCTACCTTGCTCGCAATCAGAAAGAGGAAATATTTCAACGCGATCTTGAAAAAGAGTTAACCATCACGCGCTCAACTGCCTCAAAGGTTGTTTCGTTGATGGAGAAGAAGGGCTTGATCATCCGCAAACCTGTTGAATATGATGCCCGCCTCAAGCGGTTAGTTTTAACCGATAAGGCTCTAGCGCTACACGTAGCCATTTCATCGTATATCGATCAGACTGAAGACCGAATCATCAAAGATTTTTCTCCAGCTGAATTAGAGCTACTACAATCATTTTTACATCGTATGAAAGTAAATTTAGAATAAATCAACCAGACAATCACTTTGATGAGGAGCCACCATGCAACTACTAGTAAAAGACAAAGCATTTTACAAAAAAATTCAAATTATTGCCATCCCCGTCATTCTGCAGGGGATGATCTCTGCCGGCGTCGGAATGATGGACACCCTAATGGTCGGAAAGCTAGGCGAGATCCAATTGTCAGCCGTTTCCCTAGCAAATCAATTCCTGATGATCTTCATGATTATGTGCTTCGGCCTGGGATTCGGCGCTGCCGTTCTGACATCAAGATTTTATGGGAGCAAAAACATACTTGCTCTTAAGAAAATCGTTACAATCATGCTGAGAATCGCTTTAACAATAGGCACAGCCTTTACAATTTTAACCCTTATGTTCCCAGACAGTATTATGAACCTCTATACACCTGATCGAGGGATCATCGACCAAGGCGTTCTCTACTTCCAGATTATTGCTTTATCTTACCTTTGCATGGCCGTCACATTTACCCTAACAGCAGTCTTCCGCTCTGTAGGACAAGTTAGACTTCCTTTAATCACTTCAATCGTCACGTTCTTTACGAATATTTTCTTCAACTATATGTTCATTTTTGGCAAGTTTGGGGCTCCTGCATTGGGAATTCGCGGAGCTGCACTTGGCACCTTAATTGCTCGCGTGATTGAGGCCTTGATTATCGGTGGTTACTTCTTAATGAAGGATGAACGAATCAGCTATCGTGTCAAAGATATTCTTCTTTCCTCCAAAGAATACCTTCCTATCTATGTTTCAATGTGTCTTCCTGTCTTAGTATCAGATACATTTATGGCACTAGGAATGAACATCGTCGCGGTTATCATGGGCCACATCGGTGTCAGCTTCGTTGCCGCTTTTGCCATAATGTCGCAAATCACCCGCATGACAACTGTTTTTAATCAAGGCGTTTCTAATGCCTCTGCAATCATCACTGGTCAAACATTAGGAGAAGGCGATACTAAAAAAGCGTTTGACCAAGGTGTTTCTTTTGTCACATTGTCTTTAATCTTAGGGATTATTGCTGCAGTGGTAATCCTCGTGATCAGCCCACTGGTGATTAGTATGTTTGATGTCACGGTAGAAACATACACCGTTGCACACCAGCTTAAATATGCGGTAGCCATTATGATTATCTTCCAGACCCTATCGAGCACCCTAACAAAAGGTGTTTTAAGAGGTGGCGGTGACACCAAGTTCCTCATGATAGGCGATGTGCTTTTCCTCTGGATCGCCAGTATTCCGCTGGGTTATCTGACAGGAATCGTCTGGGCTCTCCCTGCCTTCTGGGTTTATGTCGCATTGAAATCAGAAGCATTTTTCAAAACCATCTGGTGCCTGAAACGACTGGCTAGTGGAAAATGGATTAAAAAAGTAGAGCACCCGCATGAGCAAGCTAGCGCAGAAGCGGCTGGCTCTTCGAGCTAACTTTCAGAATCAAGAATTTCATTAGGAATTTAACAAAAATAAAGCGTGGGTTAAACTATACATTTAATCCACGCTAATATTATTCTTATGTAGTTAAACAGATTCCGCAATTATTTCTCTATGATTTGTTTTCAGCAGTGAATCCTACTTGCGTTTTTAATCTAAGATCTCTATATAACTTAATTATGCAAAAACTGCGATATGAGTGTTCCCGCGCTTTAAGTCAATTCTTAAGTTGTAGTATTGCTAGTTGTTGAAAAGATTCCATAACTTCCAATGCATTAAGGACAATCTAAAGACAGGCCGTAGTGATACACTTCTGATCTTACTCTATTTCAAGAAAAACTGATGCGCTCTTTCAATCGCTTTATTAGATCCCACGAGGAAAATTTGACAACCGGGTCGGATCACCGTACTCCCCCTGGGAATAATAAATTCGTCTTTTTCTAAATCAAAGAGTCCTGCAATCACAACGTCTGCAGGAAATCCTTTACTCTTAGCGATATCCTTAATTTGCATACCACTCGATTTAACATCATCGTTTAAGGTTATAATACAAATTTCAGCTTTTCCATTACTCAGAGAAACAACACGCCTAATATCAGGGTTTTCAATATCGAGCACAAATTTATTCACCATCATTTCGACGGAATGCCCGATATTGGTAGCCCCAGCTAGGAGATAGGCCGTCCGATAGTCGGGGTCTCTCATTCTAACGAAAATATGCTTAACACCTAAATTTTTGCACAGAAGTGTAAATAAGAGGTTCGTCGAGTCTTCACGCATAACGGCAAGTGCATAATCACATTTCTCAATCCCAGAATCTTTCAAGGTGTTCAAATTTGTGGCATCCCCATGAATGGCTACCGCCCCATATCTAGAGGAAATTTTCTCGCAGTTCTCACGATCTTTATCAATCACTACAACATCATGCCCCTTTGACAAAACCTTGGTGATACTTCTCCCAACAATTCCACCTCCAGCAATCACAATATACATACCATAACCTCCATTCTATTTCCATGTTTTTCTTGAAATAATAATATAAATAGGCAATAATTCTAAACGTCCAGCTAGCATTCCGATGATATAGGTCACTTTAATGACCCACGACAAAGACGCCATTTTCGCCACGGAAAAATAAAACGGTCCTATATTGCCAACAGCGGATGCCATCCCCGAAAAAGCCTCAAAGGGGCCTAGATCCGAGAACACGGCCGTGATACCCGCACCAATGAGGATGATCAACAACCAACCAAAAACGATTGCCGTAATGCGCATAATTTCATCATGCTCGATGATTCTATGATTAATCGTCGTTGGTAACACGGCATCATTTGGCAAAGCAATTTTTTGGACCTCTCTTTTGAGAATTTTTTCTAAAATGACTACCCGTAGTACCTTGATTCCCCCCGATGTCGATCCAACACATCCACCTATGATCATTAATAATACAAATAGCTGTTTCGTCACAGATGGGAAGAACGTGCTCCCAATACTATCCGTTCCAAAACCGGTTGTCGTTATGACCGACACAATTTGGAAGAGTGTTTTTCTGATTGTTTCTTCAAGATCCTGAACGGCTAGCCCCCTAGAAACCAAAATGCCGATAAGCGTCACGCCGGTAAATCCAACGATGATTTTCATGAATACGCGAGATTCAATATCTTTAAATAGATACAACCGATCTTCTTTAATCATTCTATAGTGCACCAAGAAATTGATACCGCCAAGAAACATGAAGAGGATCACCGTATATTCCATCAAAATATAATTTTTATAACCTGCTAATTGATAGTAGCCAATAGAAGCATCATGGTTAGAAAAACCACCCGTTGAGAGTGTTGTCATGCTGTGAATAAGGGCATCAAAAACGCCCATTCCCAGACCCCATAGAGCTAAAATCTCAAGGACTGTATATACGGCGTAAATCATCCAAAAATATTTAATGGTGCGATAGACATTAGGGACAGGTCTAGCAGAGTTAATTTTGTGCCCTTCAGCAGAGAATAACTGCCATGAATCCCCTTTAGACTTAGTTGTAACAAATAGAAAAAAAGTCAAAATTCCGAGTCCACCAAGCCACTGGATAAAGCTCCTCCAAAACACCAATCCTTGGCTCATCGAATCCAGTCCTTCAAATACCGTAATCCCTGTTGTTGTAAATCCAGAAACCGCCTCAAACAGAGCATCTACAAAGCCTTTATTAAGCCCAATCATAAAAGGTATTGCACCGATAACGGACACTAGGACCCATGAGACCGTACACAAAATCATGGCGGTTGTTAAATCCATCTGCTCTTTATAATTGCGTGTTAGTCCTTTAAAAACGGTAGCCACGAGGCAAGAGAAAATGGCAGCATAAATGAAAGACTTATAAATCAAACTTGGCTCTTTATATAACCAAGCGACGACTAGTGGTACAAGTAATAAGAAAGAGAGTATGTATAGTAAAGAACTTGATATTTGAATGATGGTTTTTAATCGTCTCATAAGTTCCCCCGTTTATATGACATAACTTAATTATCCCACGTGCTATGGAATTACGCAAGATATGGTCTGTGCAATGGCGGCATAATTGAAAGGAAGGCTGTTCAGCGTATGAGGTACTGAGTTCTTAATGATTGGTGATGTATTATTTCTTTGGATCTCTAGTATCCCTTAAGGTTATTTGACTGAATTAGTCCGTATCTCCCAGTATCCCGAGTTTACGTCGCCTTGAAACCCGAGTCACTCTTTAAGATAGTCTGGTGCCAAAAAAGTGAGTTAGTGGAAAGTGGATCGAAAAAGCCAAATATCCCGATAAGAAAGGCATCCCGCTGCCATAACGGCGTCAAGTTAGCCATGTCTGTTCTCATTTAGAAGCAAGGCAATTAGAATTCAGAAAAGTTAGGCGGTTAAAACTGTAATTGCCCCTCTCTGTAAACCGCTTTTACAGCTGAAAGAGAATAGGAACAATCTAATAAAGAGCATGAGGGCTATCCCTCATGCTCTCCATATTTCTTATCGACCGAATCCGTAATTGTCTATGTATAGCAGGTTATAACCGATGGATATCATTTGCAACGCGCAGTGCCGCCAACTCATCCTGCTGCCCTTCCAATGCGACCCGATCAATAAAGTACTGCTGCAGAGATAGGGTGCCTGGATTGATATTGACGCGCACATTTAACGTCGTCGTATGGTCTTCTAATGCCTTAAGCGAGTGAGTCACATAAGGGCGCAGATGCACGCAGTCGCCAACTCTTGCCGTGAAGGTTTCTTCCCCGTCAAAAACCTCAACACTTCCGTTGGTAACATAAAAAGACTCATAGCTCAGGTTGTGGTAGTGCATGTCCGCTCCAGCGCCTTTCTCCCAAAAGACTTCCCAGATTTCACCCTTACCATCAGTTTCCCAGATCGGAACCTTCAACTTATAGGTGCGTTTTCCAAACTGATAGGTTGCCAATCCCTCTCCCTTGCGGCGCAGGAAATGATGGTCGGCGGTTTCCTCATTGAGCTCAAGCAGGCAAGGATAGGAGTCACCCTTAATCATCTTAGCAGCGTTAAATTGCTCATCAGGCACGAAGCCTTGCGAAGCCAGATACTTGCGATATAAAATTCCGCCGCTTTCCTTTGAAAAATAATGCACATCAAAGAATAGCCCCAATAAGATGGTATCCTTGCTGAATTCAAAATAGTGCGGCAGGTACTTGGGAGTACTAACCAGGTCACCTGGCTTCAATGTGAATTTCTTTCCGTTTAAAACCGCTTTGACCGTCCCATTCAGGATAAAGAAACTCTCAATTCCATTGTGATGGTAATGGTTAGGGATCACAAAGCCATCAGGCCACTGCATTTCAAAAATTTCGTACTGATCATTTGTTTCCCATGCGCCCACCTTCAGATTGTACTCCGCCTGATCAGGCCGTATGGATTGGGCCAACTGTGTGCCAGTTTTCCTGAGAATTGGGTTTGTGTAATTCATGTTTAGCTTTCCTCTCCTAACGTTGTATAGTAACAGTATAAACCCTATAGTAACTATAAGGTCAATACCTTTCTAGCAAGTATTTACAGGAGGCGAATAGGGTGAAGACGCGTTTCAAGATCGGCTAAGTCGTTAAAATACGCTAAACCCTCAATCTAGGGCCTGTCCCCAAGTGATCGTGGGAGCATTGATGTAGTTGAATATCAGGTGCGTCATCGCAAAATATCTCTACAGAACATCCTATTTGGTGGGAAACTCACTGCTGTCAAAGCTTGTATTCACTTGTTGCCAGTCACGTCGTGTCAGCAATTTTCAAAACAACAGTTCTATCCTAAATGGCACTATCAACACAAAATACTTGAACTGCGTGCAGACTAATTCGCAGGCAGTTCTTATCTTTTCAATATCAAAATATTCATTTTAATAATCATCTATTGATTAAAAATATAATGATTACCAATAGTAGTGTAATGATTGTTGTATTACTGATCAAACCTGTCTTAATCATTTTCCTCAATGCTTCAGCAGAATAAGGCGGTATACTTTCTAGATCTAGATCTTCAAATTCTTGAATCATTTCAGCTACATTATCATGGTTACTATAATTGCCTGGACTATCTGACAAATAATGTTGAGCAAATGGGAAATATAAAACTTCATCTGCTTCTTCTTTAAACAGTCCTGGATACCAAGTGTTTTTTGTTAAATTAAGTTTAGCCAAATCTACCCTATAGGCCTTTTCAACTTCCCTAGGGTCAAACTTCATCGCAAATGCCTTTGGAGAATTGTTAGATATTTCTCTTCCATATCCCACTGAAAGATTCCCTTCTAACCAAAACTCTCTTTCCAGCACTTTATATTCGGCAGCATTACTATCTAGATCGAAAATCAATGCCCTGTTTTTGTCTGGATTGTCTATGTCAACGATGATGTTTCCAGCAAAATCAGTCGTAAAAATTGCTTTCTTAGTTGTGTAATCAATGACGCCCTTTTGGGCATCATGGCTTAAGGTATTGGTGTCATAATCAACGATAATCCAGCTGATAAGCCCCGTTTCTTTGCTCCTAGCAATCACATTCACTTCCAATCGAGTGCCCGCGAAAGCCGATGTCTTTACATTAAAAGCGGCAAAAGCAACGTAATACTTAGCTGGCTCACCTTCAAACACATTAGTCTTAGCCAGTTCAAAACCATCCGGGATCAATCGTGTAGCCCACTCTAAATCGATTATTTCATAAAATATAAAGGTGCTGTAGGGTTCTACAACAAAACCCAAGTAGGGATTCTCTTTGTTTGAATTCTCCATAGCTTTGATTTGAAACTTACCTGGCACATATTTCAGGAGCGGCCCCACTAGTCTTAAGATTGCAATATCATCTGTTTTGATCATGTCTTCCACTTTTTTTATAAACTGATATTTATCCATTTTCTATCCTCTTTCATATCCTTTTGTCAAAAATACATCAATGAATCGGTCTATTGAATGATGTAATATGGATCTGCTGTAATCTCGAGAATCGGATTATAATGTCTATAAAATCAAATCTACTTTTAGCATAAGTGATATTATTTCCTTCTCACCACAAGAGCAGATTTCTATAGCAGAGAAGAATCCACTAGTGGCAAACTAATAGACACTTGAAAGCCAATCAATTTAAGCAATACTTACAGTTTGTTAATCGTAGTTCATTCTAACTATATTCTACCATTGAAGAACAGTGAATTCTAACTATATCAGAGGGATCTTACGAATTTTACGCCTAAACCAGCTAACCAAGCATTTATTCTGGGGACACGTTCAGCTACCCCTTTATTTCCATGCCATATAAGCTGATTCAGCTCGTGTTCTAATTGATAGATTGTTAAACGTTCTTCTAAGTATGGAATATTCCAAGCTGATTTTAGATGTCTTAGAATCGAATAAAAGAGCTCAACAAAAGATTTATCGGCATCTGGAGGAAAGAGACACCAGTGCATGAGATGGACCAGCTCGAAATCCCTCTCACCGTATTGCGAACATTCCCAGTCAATGACCCCCGCCAATATTCCATTATGTACAATAATGTTCTTGGGATGTAAATCATTATGCAATAACCTAGGACCAGTTTGGTACTCAAGCGCATATCGCTTGTCATGTACATAATTTATTGCGGATTGAATAATTCCCCTCGTTCGATCCTCAAATTCCACCTTAGCTAAACCCGTTTCTAATAATTTGATATATGCCATATGCCCAGCTTGCCAGGTACCCTTATAATTAGGAATGGTCGGAACATAATGTCCTATATCATAAGACGATCCTGTGATTGTGTGTAATTCTATCATAAAACGCGCTATAGCTTCACCGATTGCCAAACTTTGATCGCGTGTCAGATCTGTAATTGTTGCATAAAGGTCACTGCCAGGATGGTATTCTATAATAATATAATGGTAGCGAACTTCATCACTGAATAAACATCCCGATTTGACAATATGACTAGCCAATGAAAGCCTCTCCACCCTGGCCAGTTTGCAATTTTCAACAAGTACATCTTCCGATATTCTGAGAAGCCATTTCTGATCTATAATATAATCTGTAATACGACGATTTCTCTGAAACAACTCCAGATGATCTACAGTGATTCCTTGTTTCTCGAGTAGGGTTATAATTGTCTTTTCGTTCATCTTCATCTACTTAATTCACCAAACTTTTTATATAATCAATGCTTAATGCTACAATTATACTATTTTATCCTCGATAAGTTCAATATTGGAAATATTTATTTCACGTCAATTGAATCGTCGCCGTTTAAATCACCAAAGATATCATACTACTATTTCTTAAGGATATTTAGGTTTGCTGCTTTCTATGTTATAGTTAAAAATAACAACCACTATTTAGGGTTTACTCAACAATTCAAAAAGTTTGTTACTATAGTGTTTTTTAAGCTTTTTGAACTTGCTAGGTGAACGAAAATTGTATTTTATGGGCAAAAAACCTTGCACCTAGCAA
>CAZVAO010000016.1:0-27331 GCA_964625175.1 uncultured Clostridiaceae bacterium | reverse complement strand
GCAATGATGATTACCACAAGTCTTCTATTGTGCGAGGAGTTTCGTAATCGCTTACGAGCATCTCTAAAAAGCATATACATCTCAAACGAAACTTTTGCCCACTAAATGAAGTTCAATATGAGGAGCGGAGCGGCATGAGGATCTTGAGCGATAAGCCAGCCCTGCATGCTGGAGTTACAAAGCAAGCCATATAATGAAATTCGATTCGAAATGTAGCCCCTACAGTGACCTTTTTAAGGGCCACTAAACTGCGTTATACAGTGTTAAACGCGTGAAAGCGCATACAACGTTGCTGTCAGGCAACATTCAACGGCCACTTTGCGACCATTCCACTACCGTTCTTCCGCTGCAAACTGCGCTTGGCAATACCGCTTCTTTCCCTTTGTGCTCTTTGTGGTTTAATAGTTGGTCAGTTGGCCAGTTGGTCAGGCTGAGGATAACGGTTTTGTCACATAATAGCCAAGCAATAGCCAAGCGATGGGCAAGCGATTGTTATAGGGGGTCAGGGGATAGGATTGCCTAATGGCAATATGAAGCGCACTTCGTGCATGAAGCGTACCTGCGGTACATGAAGCTGCTACGCAATGAAGTGGCCTATGGCCATTCCACCACCGTTCTTCCGCTGCAAACTGCGCTTGGCAATACCGCTTCTTTCCCTTTGTGCTCTTTGTGGTTTAATAGTTGGTCAGTTGGCCAGTTGGTCAGGCTGAGGATAACGGTTTTGTCACATAATAGCCAAGCAATAGCCAAGCGATGGGCAAGCGGTTGTTGCGAACCATCATGGAGAAGAATAAAGTTACTCAACTAGCAGTTTAGCGTTTGCCTCCCATCTGGGGAAATACCTTTGGAATTGAAATAGTTCTTATCAATTAAACGTCGTTTATGACCAGCTTCCACAAACAAGAAGCTCCCAACAAAAGGTGTGTCCCTCTTTGATACAGATTGAAAGGGTGCGCAACAAAACTCAAACCAACGATCTCCAAAGAACGCAGCTAGCAGAGATCCCTGCTTGTCAGGGATCACGAAGAAGGGTGTTTTTTAGTAAACTAAAACAGCAATCCGCTTGCGGATTGCTGCTCTTATAATATTAGAAATAGACAACAGTACAGTTTGATAAATATGCCGAGGTCAAGACATGAGCAAAACACGAAATGAAGCTATATATTTTCGTATACTGAATGAGTGTTTTTCCGAGCAACACAGAGATTGGCCATTTATGGAACTTTACAGTATTGGGGAGAGTAGGCGAGAAATACTCTCCTTAATTCGAACCCTCAGCGGGCGGCTATGATATATGACGGGGGTGATCTGTTGGCAGTAATTCAAATCATTCTTAAAAGCCTCTTCAAGCTGTAAGGCCGTTTCGGGGTCGAAAACGAGGGCATTGGATTCAAAGTTGAGTCTGAAACTGCGAATGTCGAAGTTGGCGGTGCCGACGGAGGCAACTTCACTGTCAACGACAAGTGTTTTGGCATGCAAGAAACCCAACTCATAGGTATATATTTTTGCCCCTAAGTCGATTAGTTCCCCTACATAGGAGTAGGTGGCCCAATAGACGAAGGCATGATCGGGTTTGTTGGGGATCATAATGTTGACATCAATGCCGCTGAGCACGGCGATCTTGAGGGCTTCCATGATGCTGTCATCGGGTATGAAGTAAGGTGTTTGAATGTAAATCGATTGGGTCGCTAAATTGATCATTTTAAGATACGTTTCTTTGATGCTCTCGAGGGGATTATCGGGGCCTGATGCGATAATCTGCACGCCCTTATTCCCCGATATTGGTTTTTTCTCAAAAAGTGAATGCTTAATAATGAGCGTTTCATCGCTAGTTGTGCGCCAGTCGAGGATAAATCGCATATACATATCAATCACAGCATCGCCGACAATACGCAGATGGGTGTCGCGCCAGTAGCCGTATTTTTTGGTTGTTGAAACATATTCATCCCCGATATTGAAGCCACCGATATAGCCAATGGATTCATCGACAATCACCAGTTTGCGGTGGTTGCGATAGTTTGTTTTAAAGCTAATGATCTTGAACCAAGAGGGGAAGAAGGTTTGTACCTTAATGCCGGCGCCTTTCAATTCTGCGATGGTTTCCGCACTGAGGAAGCGTCCACCTAGGGCATCGTAGAGGAGGCGTACGGTTACCCCTGATCTGGCTTTGTCCATAAGAATTTCGTAGATTTCGCGACTGAGGGCATCATCTTTGATGATATAATAGAGGATGTTAATACTCGTTTGAGCATTTTTGAGATCATCCTTGAGACTAGCAAATTTAGCTTGACCATCGGTATAAATTTGAATCATATTATTGTCTGTAAAACGTGCTTTTGGCCCCATAAGATTGAGTTTGATGAGAGGTAGATATTTCACAACCATGGGATGGTCTTGTTTGACCGTTGCAATGTCGTCTAATTGTTCTTGGATGGCCGCTTCTTGAATTTTATACTCGCGAATGTTCAGGCGAAAAATCTTCTGGCGCGAGATGTTTTGGGCCAGCAGCAGATAGAAAACAAAACCGATATAGGGGAGTACAGCAAGTACAAGGAGCCAGGCAAGTGTTGCTGTAGGATTGCGTCGCTCTAGAAAGATAATCGTCAAGCTGAAAAAAATATTGATAAGAAGTAGTATAATTGACCATAAACTACTATCCGAGATAAATAACATGGCGAGTCCTCCTTGCTTTTCGACTATAATACTAGTATAGCAGAAAGTGGATAGGTGTTCAGCGGTCTCGCACAAGTTTAACAGGTGAGATTGACCGACTAAGTGTAATGTGCGGCCATTTGTGGAGAAAGAGTAGGGGATCAACAAAATAGGTTGCAGAAAACTGGTTACGGCTTATAATAGGAGTAAGAGATTTAGGGGTGTTAGACGAAGTCATTTCCATATAAATCGAGTAAAGGACAAAAGGCATGAAAAAATTTATCGTATTCTTAATATTTATTGTAGTGGTTGCCGGAGCGGTATTTGTGGGGTTTACCGGGCTCTACCATAGTTTTCTGCCCCATAACCTAGCGAGCACCATCCCTCGATTAGAAATCGGCGTCGACAAAAATGGTAACGGAATTGATGACTTAGCCGATATTGTAACGGGCGCAAGGCAGGAAATATGGGATCATCCGATCTATCGTAGTAATTACTATGAGGGTGGTTATCCTCCCCATAACGAAGGTGTTTGCACAGACGTTGTTTGGCGTGCCTTTGAGTATGCGGGTTACGACCTGAAGAAGCTTATTGATCAAGATATTAAGTTGCACCGTCAGAATTATCCACGGGTTATAGAGAATGAGGATCGTCGCCCCGACCCCAATATTGATTTTCGCCGCGTGCCGAATCAGGCAGCTTTTTTCTTGAACAATGCTGAAGTGCTAACGACGGATATTTTCCCGGGAAATATTCAAAATATGACCGAATGGCAGGGTGGCGATATTGTCGTATTTGGGGAAGATTTTAAGCACATTGGAATTGTGTCGGATATTCGCAATAGTGATAGTGTTCCCTTTGTTATCCACAATAGCGGACCGATCCCCCAAGAGGCGGATCTCTTGACAGATCCAACGATGGAGATTAGCGGGCATTATCGTTATCCCAAGGTTACGCGATAGCCGTTCAGACTAATCCATATGGATTAGCAAACGCAATTAGTACGAGTACATAAATTCACCAACAATGTGTAAATAGCAACAAAATGGTCGCATTGGTGGTAGGTGGAACGAAGTGAGTCCATCGGGAGGAGTAGAAGATGATTCAACCTGGAAGAAATCATATTTTAGAAGTGGTAGAAGAGCAGCCGCAGTATTACTGGTTAGCGAAGGATCAGCAGCCAGGAATCGAGCGTTTTAAAATGCCCAAAAACGGAGAGATGGCCAAGTTTGCCGTAGGGGATCAAGTGGAAGTCTTTCTTTATACCAATAAAGCGGGAGAGTTAAGGGCTTCCCCAACTGCCTTAGAGATGGGAAATGAGGAACTGAAGGTGTTGCTCGTTAAGAACACGATTCCGGCAGGGGCCTTCTTGAAGTGGGATCTGCCCGATGATCTTTTTTGGCCGAAGTCTTTACAGACACATCCTATTCGCGAGGGGAAGTCTTATCCAGTGGCCTTAATCGTTGACCCCAAAGGTCGCCTTGTTGCAAGCGGTAAAGTATATGCGCACCTGCAGGTTGCTTCAGAATACAAAGCCGATGATGAAGTGAGCGGAGTGGTGTATGACAATAGTGATAATTGGGGCGTATTTGTGGCTGTTGATAATAAGTATTTTGGGTTAATTCCCAAAAGCGAACTTTATCAAGATCTCAATTATGGAGATTTTGTCAAAGCGCGTGTTATGCGGGTGCGCGAAGATGGCAAATTGGATTTAGCGTTACGTAAAAGGGTTCCACTACAAATGGGCGAAGATGCTCAATACATCCTTGATGAGTTGCTTGCCCGTAATGGCTTCATTAATCTCAATGACAAAAGTAGCCCAGAGGAAATTACGGAGCGCTTGCATATGAGTAAATCAGCATTTAAGCGAGCGGTTGGTCGATTGATGAAACAGGGCTATATCAAGACAAGCAGCCGAGGGATAAAATTGGTGAAGATTGGTGAAGAAGAATAGTGATATTTAGTTTTAGGTGGGATCAATAGCTGATTTCGGCATTAGGGTGTTTCGATAGGCGAGTGAATAAGACCTTCAGTGGATGTGAACTGAGGGTCTTTGTTAATGCTCAAAAAGTTATTTGGAGCAGGGGCATAACCACAAGGGGCCGTCCCCAGTGGTTACAATAAGGCGTGTAAGCACCTCTAAATCAACAATCGTGTTGCAGGGGATACCGCTTTGTCCACATTAAGCGGCTATAATCGAATGCAGAGCGGATTAATGCTTTGTTGTGGTTGTATTTAGCGTTTTTAGGCAGGGCGCAGCTTAATGACGAGCAATCCAATCCTAAGTCTGGTGGAAATTAATCGTTTAAAGGTTTGAGTAGAAACACCTAAAGAAATAACCGCAACACGAAGGTCGCGGTTATGATTATTTATGGTGTGTAAAAAAATGATGAGGTGTTTATCTTATAAAACGAGGTCGAGAGCGATTTTCATCATATCGGTGAACGTTTTTTCTCGCTCTTCTGCGGTTGTCGCCACATGGGTCTCTAGGCTATCGCTGACCGTAAGAATACAAAGGGCTTTAGCACCCAAATAGGCGGCATTCATATAAAGCGCAGCGGCCTCCATTTCGACAGCTAAAACGCCCATACGCGCCCATTTTCGCCAAATATCGGGTGTGGCATTGTAGAAAATATCTGAAGATAGAATATTTCCCACATGTACAGGAATGCCCATGCGGTCAGCATTAGCTTTAGCTTTGGCTAAGAGTTCGTAGTCTGCGGTTGGTGCAAAAGTTCCGGGTAAATTGAATTGCTCGGCATAGCGGGAATTGGTGGAGGCACTCATCGCCAAAATCACATCGCGAACTTTGACTTCAGGTCGATAAGACCCACAAGACCCCACTCGAATAAGGTTCTTTACGCCGAATTCTGTAATCATCTCATGGCTATATATTCCAATCGAAGGCATCCCCATGCCGGTTCCCTGCACCGAGATGCGTTCCCCTTGCCAGGTGCCCGTGTAACCTAGCATGTTGCGGACGGTATTATAGCAGGTAACGTCATCGAGAAAGGTATCGGCAATGAATTTGGCACGGAGTGGGTCGCCAGGCAATAGAATGGTTTCAGCAATGTCGCCTTTATTGGCACGAATATGTACAGTCATAATCATTCATTCCTTACTTGTTAGCTTTGATGATCGCTGTTAGAGCTTCCTCTAGATCAGGACGATCGCGATGGGATCCAATATATTGATAGATGATTTCATGGTTTTGATTGATGGCAATGGTTGCTGCCCATGAGATTAGCTTGCCATAGGTGAGTTTGGGGTCGGTTGTTTGATAGGCATCAATGGCAACCCGGTTCACGTCACTTAAGAAAGGGTAGGGAGGGGAATCGAGCAGGCGATAAAATTCCAAAGTATCTTGTTGATTGTCGACATTTAAAGCGATAAAATCGGTATTGTTGGCTAGAAACGCTGAATGCATTTGACGAGCACGCGTCAATTGGCGTTTTCAGACGCCTCACCACTTCCCGCGGTAGAAGAACAATAGAACATTGTGCTTCTGCAGTTCTGAGCTGAGTGTCCATTGATGACCGAAAGCATCGGGCAACGTGAAATCATGGAAGGATGTATTCATAGGGCTCCTTTCAAAACAATTTGGTTTGTTGAACAAGAGTATTTTTATGCTTTGGCTTTTAAATCTTTGGCAAAAAGTGTACAATGAGGGCGATTGAATAAATATAATGTTGTACTTAGTATACTATAAAGAAAGAGTGAGAAAAACTATGCGGAAAACAATTTTAATTTTTTTAGTTATTGTAGTGGCTGTTATGGGCTTTGCGGGATGTGAGAAGGCGGTTGTTCCTGTTGAACCAATCGAAGTCAATTTTGGGTATTTAAGTGGACCAATTGCTTTGTCTGTTTTGCAGATGGTGAATGATAACCCTAATATGGGGGATCAAGTGACAGTTAATTATGAAATGATAACATCGCCAGCAATCATGACAGGGAAAATGACAGCGGGAGATGTTGATATTGCCATTCTAGCAACAAGCCAGGCGGCTTTACTTTACAATAAGGGGATAGACTATCAGGTAGCTGCACCATCAATTTGGGGCGCTCTCTATTTAATGGGCACCTCTGAATTGCCCTCTGTTGCAGACCTTGCGGGCCAAGACATTGCCCTTATCGGGCAAGGCTTAACCCCCGATATTATTGTGCGCCATATTCTTAAAGAGAATGGCTTAAATCCTGATGAAGATGTCAATCTTGTCTACCTTGCAACCCCCCAAGAATTGTTGCAGAATGTCTTGGCAGGTAAATATCAGTATGCTGTCTTACCCGAACCTCTCGCGTCTACAGCTCAGCTTAAAAAAGCAGATCTCCAAGTCTTGTTGGATTTCCAAGCTGAATGGGCTAAGACCTCTGGGGCTAGTAGCTATCCTCAATCCTCACTCGTTGTTAAAAAAAGTTTTGCAGAAGCAAACCCTGAGCTACTAGCAGATATTTTAGAGGCGTATCGTGCCTCGATTGAATGGGCAAACAATAATGTTGAAATCTTGGGGCAATATGCCGAGGAATTAGAGATTGGCATTCCTGCTGCAGTGGTTGTCAAGTCATTAGCGGCCTGTAATATTCGCTTTGAACTGACGAGTGATGTGCAAACGGAGTTAACCGATTATTTACAGACAATTTATGAAATTATGCCAGAAGCAATTGGTAGTGTTATTCCGGACGACGGATTCTACTACAGTGGCCAATAGACGTAGACTAAGCGAGTTCACGATCGGCCTTCTGTTTTTAATCGTTGTTTGGTCTATATTCGCTAGCGTGGTGGGGAATAATAATTTATTCCCATCACCGCTTAGTACCTTACGTCGTCTAGTCGAATTAATGCAGATGCCAACCTTTTTTAGCGTGGTGGGGGTCACCATGGCTCGGGTTGTTATTGGGTTATCGATTGCCTTAGGTGTGGCTATGATCCTGGGGATTGCCAGTAGTTTTTGGCCCAATATTGGTATTCTTTTAAGCCCTTTAGTCTCTGTGATTAAGACGATACCGAACATTTCAATTATCGTTCAACTAATTATTTGGTTGGGCCCCGTGAATGCCCCCTTAGCCGTAGGGATTACGGTTATGTTTCCACTTCTTTATGCAGCTGTTCATGAGGGCATTGCGAATATCGACCCTGATCTATTGGAGATGGCCGATCTCTATGAGGTTTCGCGCTGGCAGCGTCTGCGCTATATTTACCTTCCCTCATTGGTCACGCAACTATCAACCTCGGTAACTGCTGCTGTTGGATTGAATATCAAGATTATGGTCGGAGCAGAGTATATAAGCCATGCCCAGGGGTCCTTGGGCTCAAGTCTGTATCTCAGCAATGCCTATTTCGATATACCTGGGGTAATGGCCTGGAGTATTGTGGCCATTATGACCGCAGTAATCATGGAAATTCCAGCACGTTATTTGAAGAACCGGATGACTCGGTGGGAGGAAATAGAATAATGTTGCGGATTGAAAATATAAACAAACAATTTGGTGACCTGCATGTGCTTAAAAATATTCAAGCTTCGATTGAGCCAGGACAGATTATCGCGATTCTCGGACCCTCGGGCTGTGGTAAAACGACATTATTGCAAATTTTAGCGGGACTTATTCCTCAGGATAGCGGTCATTTAGAGGGTTTTGCTGGACGGCGCAGCTATGTTTTTCAGGAATCGCGTTTAATTCCTTGGCAGACAGCGACGCAGAATGTCGCCTTTGTTTTACGTGAGAAGCTTCCAGAGACTGAAATCAGCAACATTATTGCCACGAATCTTGAACTGGTGGAATTAACAGACTTTGCCCATTATTACCCACGCAAAATGAGTGGGGGTATGCAGCATCGGGTTGCCATTGCTCGGGCCTTAGCCGTCTCTAGTCCTCTGTTATTTTTTGATGAGCCTTTTCAATCTTTGGATTTTGACCTAAAGCACCGTTTGATAATTAAATTGCTCCCATTATGGACCACTAAGAATACGACAGTCATCATGGTGACGCACGATGTGCACGTGGCAGCCTGCTTAGCTGATCGCGTTTATTTCATGAGCCATAAACCGAGCTCGATCGCTCACATTATGGATAACCCAGTCAATAGGGAACAACGGATCGGTGGATTTCAATTAGAACAGACGCAATTTGAGGATCATATCTATCAGTTTTTAACAAAACAAGCAAAATAGTCTCCGTGTTTGTGTGAAAAGCATGAGAATACACTTGAACTCGAAAATTTGTGTTATACTATTCAATGAAAAACAATTAGACATGGTTATAGACAATGTAGTGTAGTCATATTATCAGGATATTAAGGAGCGTTCATATGGATTGGCGAAATAGAGATAGTAAGAAATCTAGTGGATTCAGTGCTACATATAGAGCAAATTCTAAAGGAAAGCATCTTGAGCTAGGCTTCCTAATTAAATTTTTAAAAAATAGATACACGATTGGCGCTTTGTTAGTTGTGTTTATTATGGTATCTTCAATTTTCGGATTAAAAGCATTTAATAATCGACGGCTAATGGTTTATGTCGATGATGAACCGATTGGTTATGTCTGTGACTCGCAGGATTATCAACAGTTAGAAGAATTGATTGTAAAAAAAGGAATCCATGCGGCAGAGGATACAACACTTCCTTCTCCTGAGGGGGCCACAATGATGGCTACCGTATTGCCAGAGGCAGAAGATGGAACACCTGGTGTGCAATATACCATCACGAATAGTGTCAGGCTAGAACCTGTTTGGCAGGTGCCCGAAGGCAGCCCAGAACTTTGTATTTCAAGTTTTTTAGATGCTGTTGATATTGAGGTTGGAGCCGCAGTCGTGGTCATAAACGGCGAAGATGTAGTTGCCTTGGCGAATGAGGATGTAGCTAATGAGATTATCGACTTGATTGTTGAGTCCTACACATCGGAACGCGGTGGCCAAGAAGTGCTGAATTATCAATTGCAGGAAGATGTTAGCATTGAGTTTAAACCTGTTAAAGCCGGAATGGTTCTGGATCGCATTGAGGCTTTGAACTTATTAAGCACGGGCTATACTTCCCGCCAGATTCATATTGTTGAACGCGGAGAGTCCTTATGGTCTATTGGGATGAAGAATGGGATGACAGTAAGCGAACTAAAGGACTGTAACCCAGAGCTCGAAAGCAATTTACTCCACCCTGGCGATGAGTTGGCTGTAGAGCCCCTGATTCCGTATCTGCATGTTGCTACCCAGACACGCCTAACAACGTATGAGTATATTTCCTATAATACGACCTACCAGAACGATAGCTCCCTTTATACCTGGCAGACCAAAACCATCAAAAGCGGTGTGAATGGCAAAAATGAAGTTGTTTATGATATAGAGCTTGTGAATGGTAAAGAGGTCTCACGAACAAAAATTTCGACGACTTTGATTTCCGAACCTGTCACTCGAATTGTGGCTCGCGGAACGAAAATACCAGTTGCAACTGGTACAGGTAGTTTTATTTGGCCAGTTGATGGGGGTGGGCGTATTTCTTCGCCATTCGGTTGGACAGGGCGTCGCTACCACCATGGAATCGATATTGCAACCCCTACAGGGACGAATATTTTTGCTGCAGATGCTGGAGTTGTCACGACCTCAACCTATAGTAGTACATATGGCTACTATATCATTATTGATCATGGGAATGGTTACTCGACCCTCTACGCACACAACAGCAAGTTATTGGTAAGTGCGGGCACAAAGGTGAAACAAGGCCAGATTATTGCTCGCTCGGGATCTACTGGGAATAGCACCGGTCCTCACCTCCATTTTGAGATCCGCAAGGACGGAGAGCATCAAAACCCAATGAATTATTTTAAGTAATATCAAAAATAAATACGCTAGCACTTCTTCATGGGAGAGGTGCTAGTTTTTTGTTAATTCATGCGGAACAGGTTGCCCAATCGATCGCTCATAGATATAATGGAAAAGGTGTGCTCAGTAAAATCGATCATCGCAAATTCGAGGTCACGCATAAAAAGTGATCATCCCAGCAGGTTGGGTGAAACATGACAAGCAGATAGCTCAAGGACCATTCAACCCCGCATTGTCAATCACCTAGCTGCATGTGTATAATGTTTACAGGTTCTAGTTTTAATTGCATAATAGTATTAAATAGATTGGGGGTGCGCTTATGCATCAACAGTGGATAACGACATTTAAAGAGTGTTTTCCAGACATTAGAACCATTACAGATGGCCTGATGGCAGATTATACCTATTTTGAGATCGGTGGCAAAGCAGATTTAATCGTCTTTCCGAGTTGCAAAATGGATATCCAGAACGTGTATTGCTGGTGCTTAGAGCACGGGGTGCCCTGTACCGTGGTGGGCAATGGTTCTAATTTACTCGTGAGCGACCTCGGCATTCGGGGGGTTGTTCTTAAAATTGATGAGCACATGGCCACAATCACCGTTGAAGGGAACACGATTAAAGCAGGGGCCGGCGCTCTCTTAAGCCGAGTCGCTCAGGTTGCTTTAGAACACAGCCTCCAAGGGATGGCATTCGCCTCAGGTATTCCCGGGAGTATTGGTGGAGCTGTTTATATGAATGCTGGAGCTTATGAAGGTGAAATGAAGCATATTGTCAAGGCCGCAGAGGTTGTCACTGCGACGGGTAAGTGGGAAGTCTGGGATTTGGAGCGACTATCCTTAGATTATCGCAATTCGGCAGTAGCGACCGAAGGCGCATTAATCACTGCAGTTGAATTGGAACTGCAGCCAGGCGATCCGCAATTGATTAAAGCTGAAATGCAAAAATTAAACCGCTGGCGTCGTGAGCGTCAACCATTGGCTATGCCTAGCGCGGGAAGTACGTTCAAGAGACCACCGGATGTCGCCGGTAGTTATTTGATTGACCAAACGGGCCTTAAGGGTTATACCATTGGTGGCGCACAAGTGTCGACCAAGCATGCTGGGTTTATTGTCAATATCGGCGATGCTACGGCTCAGGATGTGCTGGATTTAATCGCTTATGTTCAAGAGCAGGTCTATGCGAAATATGAACGTTGGTTAGACCCCGAAGTTCGATTTGTGGGGGAGCCCCATGCCAAGCATAGTGATGACTAGCAGCTTAAATGAGCGGGATGTCTAGACATTCCCTGTAGGGGATGGTTGCAACGGGACAGTGAACGAAAAGGTGCTGCCTTGACCTACATCACTTGTGACCCAGATTTCCCCGCCATGTAGATTAACAATTTGCTGGGCGATATTGAGACCTAAACCACTGCCTTTTAAGGCAGAGTTGCGTGAGCTGGATTCTTTGTAGAAACGTTTGAAAATAAACGGGAGCACGTCAGGGGCAATGCCTACGCCAGTATCCGTAATAGAAAATACCGCAGCATCTTCTGAACGGGAGCAGGCAATCGCTATGCTCCCTTCATTTGTGAATTTTAGGGCGTTATAGATGAGGTTACTAAATACTTTGTTCAATTGATTAGAGTCGATGAGGATCATTTCTGCTTCTAAATCGGGGGGCATAGGGCTGATTTTGAAATCTAATCCTTTGTTTTCAACATCAAGCTGATATTTATTTTGAATATTGTTGAGGACGTCTTTGATTGCCGATGGGGCAAGTTCCAACTTTAGCTGACCGGTTTCGAGTTGGGTCAGCTGCAACAAGTCATCAATTAAGTTACTTAGGACCAAAGCCTTATCCCGAATTAAGTCTAAATATTTAGCCACTTGAGAGGGAGGCAAAAGACCATCATTGATTGCTTGGGCATAGCCACTAATTAGGGTGATTGGGGTATTGAGATCGTGTGAAATGTTAGCGATTAAATTGCGCTGAAATTGCGTGGATTGTAGGAGCTCCTCATTAGCCTTCCGCAGTTGCTCGTTGGATTCGCTGAGTTGCTTAACATTAAGTCGGTTTTGGTCAATGAAAAAAACAATTAGCATTAACGTTGCAATCGTGATGTAAAAGATATTGAGCATGTTTCCTAATACACCATTACTGGTTAGAATGGTATTGGTTACAAGATAGGGATGTTGGATTTCAATGTAACAGAGCACGATGAGCATGGCAATTTGCATAGTAAGTGTGATATTGCGCTGGTAGCGATTGTTGATAATAGCATTAAAAGCGGCCGCCATGAATAATGTCACGGGAGCTGCACCGTTGACACCTCCGATAAAAAGCCATATGAGTGGCAAGTAGAATAAGCTCAAGAAGATAATATTGATATTGGCAGCCACCTTCACTTCTTTCTTGGAGAAGATTAAGTAGAGTGTGAGTGCGGTTATCCCCGTGAAAAGAATATTACAAATGTTGCGCAGTTGGGGCAAGGTTGGAATAAAGTCTAACCAGAGCACCAAGAAATAGTTGACAATGCAGAAGGCGGAGCATAAGAGGGCTGCCCGATGGGTGAAGATTTCCCCCGTACTGTCATATAAGGTGGAGTTGCCATGACTATTTTGGTGACTAAAAAAGTTTTTAAGGGACATCTAGGAGTCCTCCTTTGCGCCGTGGGCGACTTGGGAATATAATAGAAGAAGATGTTTGAGTAGACATCGTATAATAAGCTTATCTTAATTACATTATAACAAATTGTTTCAAAGAATGTAGCTATTTATGACGCGTTGATGGTGGAGGTCAAGAAATGGACAATTACTTATATATTCTGTATGGGATGGTTGCCTTTGTGGGTTTGCTTTGTGTGTTTGCTTTAAGTAGAATTCAGTCCCTGAGAGAGCAAATAATGCTTATCGACAAGCAACGGCAGCAAGAAGAGGATCGGCTTAATCATCAAGTCGAGCGTTTAGAGCAGACGATACGTCACCAAAATGACCAGCAGTCAGCAACTCTAATGAATACGATCGAACGGAGCGCCTTACAGATGCGTGAACAGGTTACGCGGGATAATGGTATTCAGAGTGAAAAAGTTAGCATAAAAATGGGGGAGTTGCAGAGTACCCTTGTCGGTCGTTTCGGTCAATTAGAGATTGCGCTCAGTGAGCGCTACAATCAGTTAAGTGAGCGTCTCCTTGCAGAATTGATTGTCAGTCGCGATAACCAAAATCTTAAAATCCAGGCCTTTAACACCGCCCTAACCAAAGAACTTCAAGATGATTTTCGTATTATGAATGAAACAATCGAATCGCGCCTCAACGCAATCAATAGTAAGGTTGATGAGCGGCTGACGGATGGGTTTAAACAGACCAACCAAACCTTCACGAATATCATTGAACGCTTGAGTAAAATTGACGAAGCTCAGAAGAAGATTGAGCGCCTTTCTGGTGATATTATATCGCTACAAGATGTACTGACCGATAAGAAGAATCGCGGAATATTTGGGGAGGTACAGCTTCAACAAATTTTAAGCGGTGTTTTTGGCAGTAATGAGAGCATTTATAGTATGCAAGTGACATTATCTAATGGGTCCATCGCTGATGCGGTCCTCAAAACTCCAGAACCTTTGGGGACGGTGGCAATTGACTCTAAATTCCCGCTTGAGAACTATCGCCGCATGACCGATAAAAAGCTGGAAAGTAGTGAACGGACGACTGCTGAGCGCTTATTTAAGCAAAATATTAGGAAGCATATTAGTGATATAGCAACGAAATATATCATACCCAACGAAACCGCGAACCAAGCCATCATGTTTGTACCTGCTGAAGCTATTTTTGCTGAAATCAATGCCTATCATGGCGATTTGGTGGCGTTTGCCAATAAGAACCGTGTTTGGCTAGCATCGCCAACGACTTTGATGGCAGTTCTTACAACGGTTCAGGTTATGATCCGCAATATGGAACGTGATAAACTTGCCACAGAAATTAATGAGGAATTAAATAAGCTCGGTATTGAATTCCGTCGTTATCAGGTGCGCTGGGATAAGTTACGTAAGACCATTGAGAAGGTCGGGTCTGAAGTTAAGGATGTTCACAATACCACAAAAAAAATTTCCACTAAATTTAACAAATTATCGCAGGCTGATTTGCAAACAGGTGATTTGAGTACTGAAGAATTGCCTGAATAATTGGCTAATATTTGGGAATGATCAAAGCGAGCAAAAGGGCGCTTTAAGCGTTTATCGTTTGCATTAGGTTGGTAATCAGTTATAATATAGAGTGCTTGATGACTTCATCTCACAGAACACAAGGTCAGGGAATGACTACGTTTTAAGCCATAAGGAGCAATTTACATGTCTATACGACTTCGAGCGTTGCTTATTGCTGTTCTAATTATAGGATTAGCAGCGCTATCCATATACTTTATTAATTATGAACGAGCCTTTCAAAACAAAGGTGAGTTACTTGTCGAGCAGGGTCATAAGCAATATATCGACCCGGGCTATTTAGTATACAGCACTGGAAGTAAACAAGGTGCTTGGGCGGTTTATCGCCAAACAGGTCAAACGATTGTCACTCTGCTGGGGCAGGATGGGGTACGTCGTTTTCAAAAGGTCTACAGGGCGGACCGTTTGCTAGTAGATAGCAGTGTCAATTATACGGTTGTCGGAGAAACACTTGCGCAACGCTTCACAGTGATCAATACGGATGGGGAGACGGTTTACAATTCGCAAGGAACGGGCACCCCCTTGTTTTGTCGCGTGGATGATTATGGACGTTCTGGGGTAGTTTTTGAGAAAAGTAGTAGCGGAACGGCCTTTAGCTGGTTAACAACACTCTATCTGCTCGATAAATCGGGACAGGAATTGTTTTCAACAGAACTGGGCAATACCGAAGTCATCGATATGGTGTGGCTCGTTGACGCTGTTGCGATACTCAGCTATCGGGTGCAAGACGATGTTGGAGGCCAATACCTTACCGTTTACGATAACTCGGGTAATGTACTTTATGAATGTGAAATCGGTCAGCCGATTCTTGATTTGCAAGTATCCCCTTCTGGCCATCAACTGCTGTGGACCAGCTCGGCAGAAGCAAAACAATACGATTTGCTCTCTGAAGAAGAGAAAGTCTTAGCAAAAACCGGTTTGGTTGCTGCTGGATTTAGTGGTAGTCAACGGTTATATGTGCTCGAAAATAAGAGGAGTATTTTGCCTCCCGGACGCCGTTTACACGGTGGATTCAGCGATTTTACGGGTAATCTGCGCAATCGCTTTGCTTATGCGGGAACCCTAGTGAAACATCAGTTGCTGCGTGATGGTACCGTGACGGTTGCAACAGATCATGGTGTATACGCATTAGATCAATGGTATCTTGAATCTAAAGAACGTATAATAGAGGTAGCCATTGACCAAGAGGGTACGATTTTTGTTTTTACCGATGATTATCAGCTTATTTGGTATAGAAGATAGGGAGTGCAAAATTGATACTGTATATGTTTGAATCAACACACGATGCTTTAGCAGCTGAGAGCATTCTGATTAATGCGGATTATAGCCTGCGAATTATTCCCACACCGCGTCAGTTTTCGGAGAGTTGTGGTATATCGCTACTTGTTGAAACAGAGGACTATCAAGACCCCATGAATCGATTAGCTGCAGAAGGAATATGCGATGTGCAAATTTGCGCGGTTGAAACAGAGGGTCGTAAGAATAGCTATCACCTTATGGTAAATGAGCGATTGACTAAGGGGGAAAAGTAAAGTGGAGTTAATAAGGAGCCGAATCCTTGAGTTTGCGCAAACGAATATACTAGTGGCTGTGCTTGTTCAATTGCTACTTATTGGCGTTTTCTATTTAATAATATCCCGGATCGGCATATTACTCATTAACAGGCTGTTTAAAAGTAGTCGTTTGAAAGCAAAACAAACTCAAGACGCCGAGCGAATTGAGCAGGTCGATACCATTAACAAAGCTGTGAGAAGAATATGGCAATACGCCACCTTACTGATGATGGTGCCTGTTGGGATTACCCTTTTTATCTATACATTCAATTCGGTATCTTCAGTACAAGATATTCTGGTTGCAGTCCCCCTATTGAATTCGATGTTCCAGGTTGCACTTGTTTTGATTATGAGCTACTTGGCCTTAAAATTAGGTAGTATTGGTAATAAGAAAATATTTGATTCACAGCGGCGGGTGTTCGCCAATTCCCAGAACAACAAGCGTTCTTTGGTCGTGCGAGAAGCTAAATTAACCACTTTAGAAACTTTAACGCAGAGCATTCTTCGTTACATTATCTATTTTATTGCACTGTTATCGATATTATCTGCCTTTGGTGTTCCCACAGCCAGTATAATTACAGGGGCTGGAGTACTTGGGGTGGCCTTGGGATTTGGTGCACAAAACTTGGTTCGTGATGTCTTAGCAGGTGTTTTCATTTTATTTGAGGATCAATTTGATGTGGGTGATTTAATATCTGCGGGTGGGATCCAGGGTTATGTTACAAACATCGCTTTACGTAGCACGCGTTTGAAAGATTTTGATGGGAGTCTCCATTTTGTGCCAAATGGTGAATTATCTATTGTAACAAATTTGTCGAGAACAGACCGACGTGCGCTGGTTGATATTGGCGTGGACTATGGTGAAGATCTTGCGTATGTTGAGCAGGTTCTGACTCAATTATGTAGTGAAATTGCTAGTGAGAACGAATGGATCACCGATGGTCCAACTGTTTTGGGTGTTCAAGAACTGGGCAATTCGTCGGTGTCTTTTCGCATTATTGCGTTCACCTTGCCAGGGGAGCAGTGGAAAGCCGAAAGAGTATTGCGAGCCAGGATTAAAAATCGATTTGACGAAGTCGGTATTACCATACCATATCCACATCAGGTGCTAATTATGGAGAAGGATGAAGAAAACCATGATTGATCATAAGTTTGCGGTTGGTGATGTGGTCAGAATGCGCAAAGGGCACCCTTGTGGTGGTGATACCTGGGAAGTTTTACGAATTGGGGCTGATTTCCGCATTAAATGTATGACCTGCGGTCACTCCGTGATGCTCCCTCGTAAACGTTTTGAGCGGCAAGTTAAGGCATTGATATCCACTAAAGAAGAAGAGTAGGCAGGAGAGAATAATGAAGTTTGCGATGCTAGGAAGCGGTAGCTCAGGCAACTGTGCCTACCTTAATATCGGTGGCCATCATATTTTAGTTGATGCAGGAATTAGTAATAGAGCGATTGGCATACAATTAGCTTCTATCGGGGTTGACATCAAACAGATTGACACGGTTCTGATTACCCACGAACATATTGATCATGTGCGGGGAGTCAATGTTTTTTCAGACCGACAACCCCAGGTTAAAATTTACGCAAATAATGGCACATGGCGATCAGGTAAGAGACATCTCCATCGGGTTAGCCCAGAACAACAACAATTCTTCACAACCCATCAACAATTCCAACTTGACGACGTTTCAATCACGCCTTTCGCGATATCCCATGATGCTGCGGATCCTGTGGGGTATAAGCTAGCAGTCGATGATTTCACGATTGTTGTGGCCACTGATTTAGGATTTGTCAGCCAAGGCGTATTTGAACATTTGATGGGGGCTAACGCGCTGATTATTGAATCCAATCATGATGAGGAAATGCTGCGCAAAGGTCCCTATCCCTATTTTTTGCAGGAGCGCATTGCTGGCGATATGGGGCACCTAGCCAATAATATGACGGCTAAAGTACTTCGTCATGTGGTTGGGCATCAGACTCAAGTCGTTTTATTAACTCATCTTAGTGATAAGAACAATACGCCAGATCGAGCATTTGCTACCAATGAGGCCGCTCTTAAGAGTGCTGGATTACGTCCAAATAGAGATTTTATCTTGCGCGTTGCAGAACGCTATGAAGTGACACCGGGACTGGGGTTTTAGTTACAGAACAAACAAATATTGATTTAAATTAAAGGCCTGAGGGCCTTTTTCAACACTATTTATGCAAAACTACCATACCTATTACACATTTTCCTGCTATTCTACTAATATCATATTTAGGAGGGGATCTGAATGGATTACCATAATGATTATGAAAATCACTTTAATACGCGTAAACAGCGCAGATCAACAGCGCAATTAGTACTTGTTGCTCTTGCTGGTGGATTGATTGGGGCTTTAGCAATGGCCTTAGTGGCTCCATACCTTATATATGGCACGATTATTCCTTGGCCTGATCATCTAAGCAGTCAAATGCGGGTGAACTATCAATTGCCCGATGCACACCCAACAGCCGCTCCCGTTAGTGATACAGGGGATTCAACCAACAGTATCACTCAAGTAGCTGAGGGACAAGGCCCCAGTGTGGTGGGCGTCATTAACAAAGGATATGTGCGCGACTGGTATGGTAATACTTCAATGCAGGATCTTGCCAGTGGATCAGGCTTTATCATTGATCCTACGGGTCTCATTGTCACAAACCAACATGTCATTAACAACGCAGAAGAGATCGAGGTCATTCTGCCAAGTGGCACCCATGTGGTTGCAAAAATTGTAGGTGTGGATGTATGGTCTGATTTAGCCGTTTTAGGCATTGACCTTAATGATTTACCTGAAGATGAGCGAACATTGCCTTTTGTTACGTTTGGAGATTCTTCAAAATTGCGAGTTGGTCAGACGGTTATCGCCATAGGGAATCCTTTGGGGATGGAGTTTGCTCGTACGGTTACATCTGGAATTGTCAGTGCCGTTGACCGTGTCGTTACGGTAGGGAATCGCCAATATTCTTTGATTCAGACAGATGCGGCGATTAACTCAGGCAATAGCGGTGGACCACTGTTGGATACTTCAGGTAATGTGATTGGAATTAATCAAATCAAAATCTCTGATGCAGGTATTGAGGGTTTGGGATTCGCCATTCCATCGGATCAAGCAAAACCAATTATCGAACAATTAATAAGTAAAGGTAAAATCGAACGACCGCTTTTAGGAATAAAAGGTCAATTAATTAGTCTGAATCCAGACAAAAGCAACTATAAGTATGGCATACTGATTTCTGAAGTAGCCAGTGATAGTCCAGCGGATGTGGCAGGATTTAAAGTAGGCGATGCAATCGTGGCAATTGGTGACGATGAGGTGACAAGTTTTACAGAATTACAGCGGATTCTCTATAGTCACAGTATAGGTGACACCATTACAGTAAGCATCTATCGTGATGCTACAGAGGAGCTTCTCCATTACGAGGTTAAACTCTCTAAGGCAGCGGATAGCTAATAACGATTCACCTGCTTTTAATAAATAATAAGTCTTGAATTAAGAAGGTTGTTGCGCTAAGGGATTAGCACAACAACTTTTTTATTTGATGAACGAGAGAAAAGAGTCGTAGGCGAGAATGAATTCCAAATTGGATAATTGATAAATCGCTTAGGCACGAATATTTAGCTTAAATTCGTCTATTTTCTGTTGCATAAACCGAGTGAAAAGTTTATGATAATTGAGGTCTATAAACCTGTGGGAGAATTGCCAATTTGTAGATGGACCAGCTATTCGTTTAGGGAAGATATTGCATAACTTACGAGAGATGGAGTTGTTTAATATGCCGCTTTGGAAACGCAATCTATATGTACTTTGGCTTGGATGTGTAATAGGAGGAATCGCGTTTTCGTTGGTATCCCCCTTCCTCCCAATGCTTTTGCAAGAAGTAGGGGCAACCGATAATATTGAACTCCTATCTGGCGTAGCCTTTGGTGCTACGTTTATCGTGGGTGCTTTTATGGGACCCATTTGGGGAACACTTGCAGATAAATACGGACGCAAACCCCAAATTTTACGTGCTGGAATGGGAATTGGTGCTGTTTATATTCTGATGGCGTTTTCCACGCGTCCCCTACACATCATTTTGGCACGTTTGCTGCTCGGTGTTTTTAACGGCTTTATACCATCTGCAATCGCCATGGTTGCTACGAACACGCCTGAAAAAGAGTTGGGCGGGGCTTTAGGTTTTATCACAACTGGGTATTCGTTTGGCGCAATAGCGGGTCCGATGGTCGGTGGCTACATGAGCCATTATTTTGGTTTAAAACAGACGTTAATCATTGCCGGTATTGTGCTATTCTTGGCGACCTTTGTTATTATCCTAGGAACAAAAGAAGAAAACAATGGGGATCGGTCGGTTAAATTTAGGGTAATCAGCGATATTAAAGAGAGTTTTTCCTATAAAATATTAGCCATGATGTTTCTGCTTATGATGATATACAATCTATCCTTGATGATTGTGCAGCCAATTTTACCGCTGATGATTCAAAATCTAGCTGTTAATAGCAATCAAGACCCAGCCGTTATGACGGGGATTATCTTTTCTTTAGCTGGCTTTGCAACAGTTCTCGGGGCGCCTCTATGGGGTAAATACGGTCAGAAGCATGGCTACAAAAAAGGTATGATGATTGGCATAGGATTTGGCGCTATCGTAAGTGTGTTCGTCATATTTGCTAAAGATGTTTATTATCTAGGGGTTATGCGTTTCATCTTTGGTTTCTTTTTGGCTGCAGTGGGGCCATCAGCGACAGCTGTGCTCTCGAGAGCGGTGCCGAACAATTTTAGATCACGCGTACTGAGTATTAATGCGAGTGTAAGCCAGATTGGGTCTGCCGCTGGACCTGTTCTTGGTGGTTACATTGGTGGCGCGTGGGGGCTTAATGTGGTCTTTGGATTTACGGCTGTTGGTTTAATGGTGCTATTATTCTGGCTGAGCAGGGTTGAAATAGAAGTTAAAGAGCCATTGCCGATTGGATTGAAAAAGGCCTAACAGCTTCATAGTGTTTGTTATGTGTTAGCACTCGAAGCAAGTTGCAGGTTACCAGCAGTTTTCGCACTTCACCCACTGGGGAAATAGTTTTGTTGATCATATAGTGTGTATCAGTTGAGTTTTGTTAAGGTGTTTCTTTCTATAAAAGAGGTCGAAAAGGCGTGCAACAAACTCAAACCATGATCCTCAAAGAACGCATCCTTCGGTGCCCCTGTTTGACAGGGGGCATGGAGGATGTTTTTTTTGCTTATGGATTCATGATCTTGCAAATCGAATCGTTTCTCCTCATAGGACGTGATGATTCTGAGGGTATGCCCAAACTCTGAGACAAACAGTCACTTATTTCTGTCCATTAGCTTTCGGATGTTCTTCCACCACACTTCCCTTTTTATCAAAGAATCCAAGTGCGATAATTTATGTTAAGAAATTGTGTTTATTACCGTAAGCGAAATTATATAATCAGAACGGCTTGTTAAGGCAGGATTTAGGAATAATATCTTGAACATATGGGAGAAAGAGTTTAGGAGGTATATTATGAATAAAGAACAAATGAAACAACGCGTGTGTGAGGTAATCGACCAACATCAAAAGCAAATTTTAGCGATTGGTAATGATATTTTTGCCCACCCAGAACTCGGTTATAAAGAGTTCCGCACGGCAGATATCGTCAAGAACATGTTTGCAGAATTGGCAATCCCTTATCGGTCTGAAATTGGTATTACCGGTGTGCGTGCTGATGTCAAAGGCAAGAACAGTAAGTATCGGGTGGCGGTTATGGGCGAGTTAGATGCGGTCGTTTGTCCTGAGCATCCCCATGCTGATCCTTTAACGGGGGCTGCCCACTCATGTGGCCACAATGCTCAGATTGCTGGTATGCTAGGGGCAGCAATTGGGTTAGTCAAATCCGGTGTTTATCAGGAACTGGATGGTGATATTGCTTTTATCGCGGTTCCCGCTGAAGAATATGTTGAGATTGGTTTCCGTCAGAAGTTGCGTGAAGAAGGCAAGATTCAATTTTTAGGTGGAAAACAAGAGTTAATCGCTTTAGGTGAGCTCGAAGACATTGATATGTTGATGATGTACCACAGTTCCAACTTTGGAGACACCCCGATCAAAGCTGCCGTTGGCGGAACATCCAATGGATTTGTCGGAAAACTCGTTACCTATAAAGGTAAAGAAGCCCATGCTGGTGGGGCGCCTCATAACGGGGTTAACGCTTTAAATGCTGCGATGGTTGGTATGATGGCCATCCACGCGAACCGCGAGACATTCCAGGATGGCGACCATATCCGCGTTCACCCAATTATCACTAAGGGTGGCGATTTGGTTAATATTATTCCTGCAGAGGTCATTATGGAAACTTATGTACGTGGTAAGAGTATGGATGCCATTATTGATGCGAGTGCAAAAGTGAATCGTGCTCTCCGCGCTGGAGCAATGGCAGTGGGTGCTGAAGTAGAAATTACAGAAATACCAGGCTATCTGCCTCGTCACAACAACGAATTGATGGATGATCTGATGAAAGAAAATCTAGTCAGTGTTTTAGGGGAAGAAGCTGTTGCTGTATCGACCCGCCACGGAAGCGGATCCTCAGATATTGGAGATGTGATGCATGTGCTTCCTGCAATTCATCCCTACATGGGTGGGGTCGAAGGTAGCGGGCACTCTAAAAATTACGTCATCACGGATGAAGTATTGGCCTACGTTGAAGGTGCTAAGGCCATGGCTATGACCGTTATTGACCTGCTTGTTGATGGTGCTGAAAAGGGCAAAGAAGTGGTTGACAACTTTGAGCCCATCTATGATACAGCGGGTTATCTCAAAATGTGGGAAGATTTTTTCAGCGTCGAATAATAGTTGAGAGTTAAAACTAATTGCATAAATAGGGTAGCAAGGGAATTATACAAAAATTCCCTTGTTTACTGCTTTTTTTGGCAATATACTCGTTTAGACTTCAATAATTAGTGCAGAAGTGTTATAATGCATAAACGTAATCGCAACTATTCGCATGACTTAGTTTGATCCTAGACTTCGTATGCCTAATGAAGATTACAGCACACGCTAATACTAAATAGGGGATGGTAGATTTGCATAATAAAGGACACTATTTATTTACGTCAGAGTCTGTTACCGCTGGTCATCCTGATAAGGTTGCTGACCAGATTTCTGATGCCATATTGGACGCAATACTCAAAGAAGATCCACAAGCCAGAGTAGCGTGTGAGACTTTTGTAACCACAGGATTAGTTATTGTCGGTGGTGAGATTACCACGAAATGTTACATAGATATTCAGACTGTTGTCAGAGAAACGGTCAAATCAATTGGCTATACACGTGCGAAATATGGTTTTGATGGAGACACTTGTGCGGTATTAACCGCTATAGATGAACAGTCTCCTGATATTGCGCAGGGGGTTAATGAGTCTTTGGAAGCCCGAGAAAACCACTCGAATCAATTTTTAACAGGCGCAGGCGATCAAGGAATGGTTTTCGGATTTGCTTGTAACGAAACAGAAGAAATGATGCCTTTGCCGATTACTTTAGCGCATCGTTTAGCACGACGTCTACATGAGGTGCGCAATCAGGGGATTTTAGATTATCTTCGCCCGGATGGTAAAACTCAAGTTACGGTCGAATATGATGGATTTAAAGCGGTGCGGATTGAAGCAGTGGTCATTTCAGCTCAGCACAGTGCCGAAGTGGATCAAAAGACGATACGACGCGATTTAATGGCGGAAGTGATTGCGCCTATAATTCCTGCTGAATTGCTGGATGAGCGTACTAAATATTTTATTAATCCCACAGGCCGTTTTGTGATTGGTGGACCCATGGGGGATGCAGGCTTGACTGGCCGTAAGATTATCGTCGACACCTATGGTGGAACCGCTCATCACGGTGGCGGTGCTTTCTCAGGTAAAGATCCAACGAAAGTGGATCGTTCTGCAGCCTATGCCGCACGGCATCTTGCAAAGAACATTGTGGCCGCAGGGTTAGCGGATCGGTGTGAAGTTCAAATCAGTTACGCGATCGGTGTTGCTCAGCCCATATCGATTAATATGGACACATTCGGCACGGGTAAAATTTCAGATGATGCACTCCTTAAGGCCATCAATAAGCATTTTGATTTGCGTCCCGCAGCAATTATAGAAAATCTTGGATTACGTCAGCCTATTTATCAGCAGGTGGCCGCCTACGGACATTTTGGCCGCCCGGATCTTGACTTGCCGTGGGAACGCCTCGATAAGGTAGCAGAGCTTCGCTCTTGGCTCCAATAAATATTGGACGGCGTTTGTTCCAAATCATGCCTATATAATCCCCACAATCAAGCGAATGCGCTAGAAGTGGGGATTTTTTATTCGTAATGATACACAGTTGATTGGAGGGATTAATGTCTGTGTTTGGCCCAATGTGACGTGATAATGGGCAGATGAATAACAATATATGGATTAATTGAATGGCTTGGCAGGAATTCAGAGATTAATGTTTAAATTTATAAAGAATTATACGTGAGGTGATAATGATGGAAGAATTACGTGTTTTAAATAAAGGCGCTGAGGGTTGTATTCGTGTAGCACTATCTGGTGAGATTGATATCTATAATGCTCCAGCAATTCAGGAAGAGCTACTTAGCTTAGCAAGTAACAGTAATGAGGTGCAAATTTCGTTGGCTGACTTAAATTTTATTGATAGTACGGGTTTGGGGATGTTAATCCGTTTAGCGAGGGAATTAAAAGGGAAAAAAGGTAGTGTGGTTGTTATTAACCCGCAACCCCAGGTGTACAAATTATTAGAGACAACCGGTCTTGATTCTGTGTTGACCGTACGAAGGGAGGATTAACGTGATGCCCGAGACAGTGCTTGAGGAAATCAGGCCCTATAGTGGATGCGAGATGCTGGAGTTGAAAATTCCCGTATTGCCAGCCTACGTTAGCGTTGTGCGGCTCACGATCGCTGCGATGGCCAGCCGGTGTATGTTCGATATCGAAGCGATTGAGGATATCAAAGTGGCTGTAGCCGAAGCCGTTACCAATGCCATTCTCCATTCCGGCACAACCTACGATAAAGTCACAATAACGAGCACGTTTAAGCAAGTAGAAAAAGCACTTGTCATTGAGGTCACTGATTATGGCAAAGGTTTTGACTATGAAGAACTCCATCGACCTGATCTCAGTAAACTTGAAGCGGGTGGCCTTGGCCTTTTTGTCATTAAATCAATGATGGATGAAGTAACGATCCAAACAGCGAGTGGATCTGGAACCAAGATTGTAATGAGTAAGAAATTAGGTAGTGTTTGATGGCAAAGGAGACAGTGCCTGATCACCGTTCAACAGAAGAGTTGATCGTCTTCTATCAAAAGACAGGGGATGATCAGGCTCTAGATTTGCTTGTGCGGGAATATTTGTCGCTCGTTGAGTATTTAGCACGTCGATTTAAACGTGATGGTGTGGATCAACAAGATTTAGTTCAGGTAGGAAGCATTGGATTGCTGAAAGCATTGAAGCGTTATGATATCGATGGTGGCAATAAATTTATAACGTACGCTACCCCGACAATCATCGGCGAAATTAAGCACTACTATCGTGATCAAAAGTGGGCTATGAAAGTGCCGAGGCGTATCAAAGAGCTAAGCAATCGAATTCACAAAGAAACACCAACGATTACCCAAGTTCTAGGGCGAACCCCCAATACCCAGGATATTGCCGGATATTTAGGCAAGACCGAGGAAGAGATTTTAGAAGCATTGGAAATTGGGCAGGCCTATCAAATTGCCTCACTTGATTCAGTTGTTCTTAAGGATGGGGAAGGTGATAGCACGCTGATGAACATCGTTGGCGGCGATGATCCGGGGTTTGAGAGGTTGGCTGAATACAGTGAGTTGCAATATGTGATGAATGAGTTGAGTGCAGAAGAAGTACACTTATTAAATTTGCGATTTAAGGAAGAGCTAACGCAACAGGAAATTTCTCAGCAGTTAGGGATATCCCAAATGCAGGTGTCACGTCTCTTGCGCAAGTTAATAGGTAGGTTGCGCAAGCGGTTTAATGAAATCAATCAATAAGGGAGGTCAATGGGGATGCAACTATATATCGATTTCAATAGTTTCTGTTTCCTAGTTATTACAATCATCATTGTTGTTATCGGCATCTATCTGATTACAGTGTTGCGCAGTGTGAATGAGACTGTGAAATCATTCAATAAAGTTTTAGAGCGTTCTGAGCTGGAGTTAGAGCAGACCATCAAGAATGTCGAGAAAATCACCAAAGAGGCAGGGGCAATCAGCGCCCATGTTAATACACTCGCCTCAAAAGCCGAGGCTGCGGGGATTATGGCGGGCAATGTCATTCAGTCGCTGGTTAAAAAGAGGGACGAATAGGATTAGGCTCTAGCAATGAGTTTCACGCAATCATAAACTTATTTAAAATAGAAAAGAGCTAGTAGCTAGCTCTTTTTCTTGTATTATAAACCTAATTTCGCTTTGATTGCGCTCATATTCTGAGCAACATTCGTAAAGACCTCACCGTCAATGACGATGGTTGGGATACCAATCTTGCCACGTTCTTTAATTGGAATATACTGAGGGTCGGTGTCGCGCAGATGATTGAACTCTTGTTTCCCCACTTCGTCTTGTTCGATATCATAGTAGGTAAAATCAATGTTATTTTGCGTAAGAAACTCTTTCGCTGGTGGACAGCCTGGTCACCAGGATGTGCCGTATACTTTAACTAATGCCATAATTATCTCTCCTTAAATTGAGTAGGAAACCAGAATGAGCGGTTCCTAATATTACTGTACACTAAAGGATAGGACAAAATCAAGAAAATTCTTTTTTCTTGGTCAGGATTGCCTAACGGCAATATGAAGTGCACTGCGTGCAGGGCTGCGCCCATGAAGCGACGTGAGAATCTTGCTGCAAAGCCAGCAATTATTACAATACCCGATTAGCCACTTACTAACCAATCGCACCCGCAGGTTAAGTTTGCTTTGACTATGCACTCATCCGATATGCCAATAGTGTCAGATCAGGATTACTGCTGTCTGAGCGAGCATCGCCTCTGATGCGCAGTGAGTTCAGTAATCCCTGACACTTGCTAAACAAGCATGTGCATCTCAAAG